>CAJXLH010000006.1 GCA_913055925.1 uncultured Maritalea sp.
ATTTAGGAGCAAAGCCAAAAATATGACAATTGTAATAACATACAGCGTCAGGCTAGACTTTTTGTAGATTGCTAATGAACAAACTATCGGGAAGCAAATTGCCAAGAATTGTGCGGAAGGGGCGTGATAGTAGTAAGTAGCCCGAACTCTATAGAAATAGTCTCCCAAATTAACTGCTGTCAGAACGTACGAGAAATCCCGAACTACGTGCTGCAATAGTGTGATGCTTGCAATTAGAGCAGCTGATCCAATTATCGTGTTTAAGAAAATATTTTTCGTTCCAAGCCGTCTAAAAAAATATGGGGATGCAGCTGAGAGCAAGAGCAATTGTTGCACTTTATTTCCAGCGGCAGCTTGTGTTGCATCGGGCCATGAAAAAGTGACCAAAGGTGAAAAAGTGCGCGCTGCGAGGAAGGTGGAGGCCAGCAAAACTAGAAAATAGTACCAGCGCTCACCGCCGCGAATGTTTAGATAGCAAATGACAACGGTAAGAGTTGCGAGCGCTAAGTGAAGTAAGGCTGTTTCGACTTGTCCTAATGGCAACCCATTTGAAAAAACGAGCGAATTTTTGGCAAGCAAAAAAGGCTCATTTATGAGTGCTGCCATCCAGTTGCCTAGAAAGGGCAAGCACAGTGACACAGAAACGGCGATCGCGCAGGTTAGGACCAAGGAGTCCCGATGGTTATTTCCTACTATTGCTAGAGACGCGCAAATAATTAAT
Organism: uncultured Maritalea sp.; assembly: GCA_913055925.1. Lineage (GTDB taxonomy): Bacteria > Pseudomonadota > Alphaproteobacteria > Rhizobiales > Devosiaceae > Maritalea. Next base: position 722 of record CAJXLH010000006.1, read on the forward strand.
GTGCCCCAAATAGGAAAAAGCGGTAGCGTCACGCTAGCAAATATCGTCGAAACAAGAATTAAAAAAACAAAATCCGGATAAGAGGATTTCAGAAAAAGGCCCCTAATTGGCTTATTCAAAGTCCCCACCCTCCATCAATCACTAAGTTTTGTCCGGTTGCATGCGCAGAAAGTTCGCTCGCAAAGTAAAGCGCGGCGCCCTTAAAATCATCTTCGGTTGCCATCCGTTTCATCGATGTATGTTTTGTGTAAGCTTCTACAAATTCCGTTGAGTGACCTCGAAAGACTCCCCCTGGAGAAATTGTGTTGGCTCTGACTTCGGGGCCAACGATTGATGCCAAATATCTTGTAAATTGAACCATTCCTCCTTTGCTCACCGCATATGCAGCAGGTGTCATATAATCGGTACTTTCATACATCTCTGGCTTTTGACCATAAACACCGTAAATGCTCGCTATATTTATTATTGAGCCTGACTTGTTTGCGCGAAGTAGTGGCAGAAGGGTTCTAGACAACAGAAAACAAGAAGTAATGTTAATCTCAATCGCACGGTTCCAAGCTTCAAGCCCTTGATTTTCAAAACTAACCGCCCAACCTGTTAGTGTAGAATCCCCGACAAGAGCGGCGCAGTTTACCAAGATGTCGAGCCTACCATAGGTTTCGATAAGCTTTTCTTTTAGCTCCGCTACGCTCTGTTCGCTTGTGATGTCGTATTGCCATGAAGAGTGGTGTTGGCGGTCATTTCTCGGCAATTCATTTATTGTTTGCGAAGAAGCATCCCGGTTTTTGTCAATAACGACAATTGAGGCATTAGCTTCAGCCAACGCGTGGGCAATTGAGGCGCCAATGTGACCGGCACCGCCGGTGACTAACGCAGTCTTGCCGCTCAAGTTCATCATGTCGTTGATTAGTTTCATTTTTTGTCACTTTTTGCTGCAATGAAACGCGCAAATTCTAGATCTAAAGGAGTGTCAATGTCCAAAGCGCGAATTGCTGGAACGTTGATAGCTCTTACTCTTCCGTCCAACAAGCCATCACAGCCTAAAACGTACGAAGGAGAGGCAACATATACGACTGTAGTAAGGTCGAAGACTTGTGGGGCGTCTTGCCGACGAACGATTCGCTGACCGGTCGGGCCCGGCGCCGCAATTTTTATCAGTCCCATCTCGTCAATAGAAACCATATTGAAATACGGGTTGCGAGCTGCGTCTGTAACACTTACCACCAGATCTGATTCAGTGGATCGGTATAACTCTATTGCGTTACTTATGTCGCGCTCAGATCGAAATGGTGAAGTTGGTGGTAAGCTCACAAATGTACCAACTTCCTCACCGAAACATGTTTTCGTCTCCATTATTGCATGTCGCCATGCATCTACTTCACTCGAAGTATCTGACGCCAAGTTTTTGGGTCGAATAAAGGGTACCTCTGCACCATGTTTTTTTCCGACTTCTGCAATTTCTTCGCAATCCGTTGATAAAATAACACGGCGAATTGCTGAACATTGATTGGCCTTCTCTATTGAGTGGGCAATTAGCGGTAAGCCATTTAACTCCTGGAGGTTTTTACGAGGTATACCTTTTGATCCGCCCCTGGCGAAAATGAAGGCCCAAGTGTTTTCCATATGCATTACGTACCTATGCTACTAAAAGATTTTATTTGCTCACATGTTTTCAAGACTTTTGTCCCATCTGCAAATGTTGCTATTGGTGATTGGCTAACATTTGTATCTGATAAAAATGCATTGATTTGATCAATGTACATTTGGTTCGACGGAGTTTTTTGAGCAAAAAGGACTTCAGTTTCTGTTTCTCGCGTCGCTACGAGAGAATTCTCAAGACAATCCCAAACAAGTGTCGCATTTTCACATACTACCTTGCAACTTCTAGTCGCTTTTCGTTGTAAAAAGTCCAACGTGAAATTGGCCAATACGGCGCCATATTGCACGGTGGCAAAAACGGTGTCTTCCACTGTCACACCAAGCGTTCCAGAGTTGTGCATTACTCCGCAGATGACCGTCGGCTCGCCAAAAATCCAGTTTACATAGTCGAATTCATGGCTGAGTTCCAACAGTGCTCCGCCCCCCCTATCAGGGTTTGCGGAAACAGACTGCTTGTAGTCCATGCCTGGGCGCCAATCTGGTAAATATTGGCCTACTTCTGCTTTTACCAATACTGGGGAACCGTATTGACGTTCTTCTACGACCCGCTTTAGTAGCTGAAGTGACTCACAAAATCGAAGATTATATCCCACGGCAACTCGCGCATTTGTTTTCTTGAATGCAGTTTGAAGTTCCAATGCTTCATCGAGGGAACTAGCCAAAGGTTTTTCGATAAAAACATCAATATCTTGTTCGAGGAAGTATTTCGCAACCCTTAGATGTTCGTTGGCCGCATTGCAGATAAACGCCGCCCTTGGAACGATCGCTGAGATATCGGACAGGCTTTCAGCGAAACTCAATCCGGGTGACACCAGAGATTTGGCACGCGAACTTACAACAATTATTTCGGCGTTGGGGAAAAGGTATTGGAGGTTCGTTGCATGACGTTTGGCTATACTGCCAAAGCCAACGATGACAAAAACCATGTTTTGATGATCGCGCATTGCTGTTACCTCAATATCCTTGCCGGCGTGCCAACATAGGTTCCAGACTGAGTAATGTTTTGTACTACTGTTGCTCCTGCCCCGACAATGACGTTATCGCAAATGCTAATTTGCGGAAGTACTGTGGCGTTTGCACCTATGTGGCAAAGTTGTCCAATCCTTGAACCGCCAAGCAAAACCGCTCCGGGCGAAATGTGACTATAGTCGCCTACCTGCGTATCATGTTCCACGATTGCGCCCGTATTCACGATAACACCTTCGCCAATTACGGCACCATTGTTAATAGTGGCCATTTTCAAAATCATCGAACCAGCGCCAATACTTGCTAGAGAGTGATAGCTTTCATCATACGAGAAAGTTAACGCCTTGTTTCCAAGTGTTTGCCATTGTTGTTGTATTGTTTTTCTAACGTTGTTGTTGCCCACCGTTACTAGCAATGGAAAATGGGGAATGTCCGAAAGTTCTTTGAACAAGACAGGAAACTTTCCGTCCACCTGTTCGCCAATTTTAGAAACATCGGCAAATTTCAACACCTCATAACCACAAGCTGTCATTTGAGAGGCGACAACACGCCCATGGCCGCCCGCGCCGAACAAACAGATTTCGGTGTTTTTTTTGTGAACCCTCATCTAGCTAAGGTCCAAAAATGAGGCAAGTTGATCTTGTTTTACGTCTTTATTCAGACGTTTTCCCAAGAAAAGCTCTATAGCCTCTGGTGGAACGCCCGTGCCTGGTCGCTTTGTAGTGAGATCTTGGATTTCGAGTGTTTCGCCTTTCGCGAGTGTACGATTATATACAAGGCTTTTACGTGCAAGCCGCGCTATTTCTTGTTCGGAGGGAACGGGCCTTTTTATCCCGCTGCCGAACGCACTCTCGATGGCGCGAATACTTGCAACCATTTCGCGGAACTCAGTCGGTTCGATGGAAGCCTTGTGATCCGGTCCAGGCATATTTTTGTCGAGAGTAAAGTGTTTTTCTAAAACAGACATCCCAAGGGCTCGAGCGCCAATTGCAGCGGTAATTCCGATTGAGTGATCGCTAAATCCAGTTGGCAAATTGAACGCCTCACGCATGGTGTGCAGTGTCAATAAATTTTGATCTTCTATCGCAGCGGGGTACGACGAAACACACTGCAAAATCGCCACTGCGACGTTGTTTTCTGCGGCGCACAACTCAACTGCTTTGGCAACTTCAGACATGTGCGCCGTGCCTGTTGATAGCAAAATTGGTTTTCCGGTCTGCGCGGCTTCACGCAAAAATCCAATATTGTTGATTTCTCCGGACGGCCATTTTAAGCAGGCAGGGTCTAGCAGTAATACTTGTTGCAAGCTCTCGCTATCGAAAGCCGTTGATATAAAGTCGATATCGAGTTCGTTACATTCTTCACGTACTGTTCTGAATTCGTGGTCGGTTAACTCGAGCTTCTTGAGCATTTCCTTCTGCGACCCGCTACCCGTGGCAGACGCTTGATAATCAGCTTTAGGAGCATTTTCGACAACGATTTTGTCTGCGCGAAAAGTTTGAAACTTCACCGCATCTGCGCCCGCTGCTTTTGCCTGGCGAATATGCTCGAGCGCCAAATCAATCTTGCCGTTGTGATTCACACCCACTTCAGCGATTATATAACAGGGTTGTGCTGCAGAGATCGTGCGATTGTTGATCAAAAATCCTGGAGTATTTGACAAAAGACAATGGTTCATATTTGAACTGCCGTTACTAAAATTGGTTTCGGTGCGTAAGTTAGGTGTTTAAATGATGAGTTGTGTTTTGCATACTTTAAAAGTAGTTAATACGGGAAATTCAATGGTTCTTTGAGTGATGTCGATGCAAATCCACTACGTTACCGGAAGCCGTGCGGACTTCGGACTCATCGTATCCACACTTCAGTTCTTAGACAATCAAGACGATTTCGGAGTGAAAGTTGTCGCGACAGGGCAACACACAAACTCTCAGTATGGTGACACTATTCAAGAAATCGTGAAATCCGGCTTGGAAAATGTGGCCACGGTGCCTGTATGTCTATCAGGGGCAGATGGCGCCGAAATGGCTAAGGCAATTGGCGCTGAAATTATTGGCTTTGTTGAAGTTTGGCAGGAGAACCGGCCCGATTTAGTCATGGTGCTAGGTGATCGAGGCGAAATGCTTGCAGCCGCAATTGCAGCTGTTCATTTAGGCATACACGTTGTTCATATTCATGGTGGTGAACTTTCGGGCACGGTTGATGAAAGCACACGTCATGCAATTAGTAAAATGGCACATTTTCATTTTGTCGCGTCTAGGGATTCTGAGGAGAGGCTTTCTAAAATGGGCGAACATTCTGACAGGATTTTTTGCGTGGGCGCTCCAGGTTTAGTCGGAATTGACAAATTTATCGCATTGGGTTCGCGTGAGTATCATCAAGAGCACCGACTAGGGGAATCTGACTATTCAGTAGTCATGCTTTTTCATCCAACTGTGCAGGAAGCTGAGCAAGCGGCAAATCAAGTAAAGTCCATCTGCGAAGCGCTGATGGAATCCGATTGTTGCGGCGTAATACTCCGCCCAAATTCAGATGCGGGGGGTGAATTGATTGATGAGTTTTTGGATGGATTCGACACTGGCGGAAGGTTTAGAATTATCACGCACTTGGCGCGCAGCGACTTCTTGAAGCTTGTTTCCAACGTTGACGCCATTGTGGGCAATTCGTCGTGTGGCATAATCGAATCTGCTTCACTTGGCACTGCTTGCGTTAACATAGGTAGCCGGCAAAATAGGCGCCTGAGAAATGAAAATGTGATTGATTGCAATAGTTACGAAAAAAGGGATGTTAAGGCAGGCTTAAAACGCGCTTGGAGCATAAAAGGGCCATTCGTCAACAAGTATGGGGATGGCAACGCATCGCAAAGAATATTGGAGGCTCTACGCCGACTTGAACTGAGCGACGATGTTTTGAAAAAAGTCAATGCATATTAGGTTTTTGTCAAAATGCCCCGAGTGAAACACAGCGTTTTTTCAACGGCATTATTTCTCGCCGGCGTGACGTTAGTTGGAAGAGCAATTGGGTTTTTGCGCGAGGTTTTGATGGTAGCGCAGTTCGGAGTGGGACTGCGAACAGACATTGCCGTTGTGTTGCTCACGTTACCCGATTTCTTAATTGGTTTGCTCTTATCCGGTGGATTTAGCGCGGCGCTGATTCCCTACTTAAAATCGATTGACCAAAGTGCGAGAGTTGACGCAGTACGAAATGTTTTGTTTTTCGTAGGGATTATCTTTAGCGTAATAGCAATTGGCATCTGGGGGTTTCCTCAAGAGATTTTGAGGATACTGGCGGGAGCTGTTACAATCAGCGATGCAGCACTCTATCAGCAGGCTTTTATGCTGGTAGGAGCATCCCTCCCTATCGCTGCATTATCTGGCGTTGTCTCAGCATATCTAAATGCCAAAGCGAGCTTTTTGCTACCTGGGTTCGCAGTCATAATTTTCAATGTGTGCATTTGCTTGTATTTGATAACTGGATTGGAGGATCCGTGGCTGTTTGGATTCGCAGCTGCTGTTTTTTTGGCGACAACCGCGAGATTTTTCATTCAGTTTTCCGGCGCTAGCGAAATTGTTAAATCCCGTCGCTCCATTAAACTTACCTTAAATTTAGAACTGGCGAGGCTGTTCATAGTCGGAATACTCGCGTTTGCTATTTTGAACTCTGTCACCATTGTTTTCAGAAGCATCTTTGGAAGTTATGATGTTGGAAACGTCGCGGTGTTTAATTTTTCAATCAAACTATTTGAACTTCCGACCGCAATAATCGTGGGGCCCTTGGCAACAGTGATACTGCCTAGCCTTGCTAAATTCTCTCAAGATCGAACTGAATTTCATCGATTGCTATACGGAGGTGTACTTGCTGTACTATCAGTTACAATTCCGTTTTCGGCTTTGTGGCAGGTTTTTGGTGAAGATGTTGTTCGCACTGCCTATCAATACGGTAATGTAACAGACGAGGAGGTGTTGAGAATTGGGTCAACGTCAAAAGTGATATTCTTAGCGCTGCCATTTGCCGCGTTGGTGCACATCACTTCAATTGCGTTGGCGGCCAAAACGGAAATAATGGCCTTGTTGAAGAACTGTTCGATTTCTTTAGGCTCGTCCGTATTGTTCGCGAGCTTTTTTCCATCTGAGGCGAGTGTATTGTTCTCTCTAGTCTTCTTTTTTGTCCTGTTATGCATATTAAATCTCATTACACTTCGACTTTTTTTTGAGGCTTCAAGAATTAGTTTTGCGCGCGATATAGCGTCTATTTTGGCGAAAGCTCTAACAATCGCAATACTTGCCCACTATGCCAATCTTTTGCTTATATCTAGTCTAAATCACTTGTTGGTAACGCTTTTTGCGGGCCTGTTTGGGATCGCTTCTCTTTTACTTTTGTTGCCAAATTTCGCGGTATTACGCAAATATCAGACTAGCCCCGAGTGATTACTTTAATTGTCTTCAAAACTATCTCAATGTCGGTTGCCAGCGACTTAGTATCCACATATTCAAGATCCAGCTTAGTCCGAGTTTTTTCGTCTATATCCGACCTACCACTGATTTGTGCCAAGCCAGTAATTCCGGGCCGAACTAAATGACGTTTATTCCATTCGTTTGCAGAGTAAAACTCTCGCTGAGCAGGCACGTTGGGCCGTGGACCAACAAGAGACATGTCGCCTTTCAATACGTTTATTAATTGCGGCAACTCATCGATGCTGAGTTTCCGAGTTATTCGACCAATGCGAGTTATTCTGCCGTCTTTTTCGTGGGTTTGAAAACCGTGTTTGTCAGCCCCGCGCCGCATCGACCGAAACTTAAGAAGCTCAAATTCTGAGTTGCGAAATCCAACTCTTTTTTGACGATACAAGATAGGAAATCCATCGTCGAACACAATACAAATGGAGACTAGAACCAATAGAGGCAAAAGTGCTAGCAATATTGCAGAGGCAACCATGATTTCTAAACTACGAGGCATTTGATTTTCTCAAGATTTCAGACACCGAGATTTGAATATCGTGGAGACTTGCATCTAGTTGGGCCTTGTTAAGGGATTGGGCCATTTTGAATTTGTCACGAAGCAGTTGGACTTCCGCTGCAAAGTCCATGTTTTGTTGAATTTCCGGAACCGACTCAGCCATACGATGAAATGTTCTTGAAAGTATTGCGCCTGTCGATCCTAGCCTGGCGTGTTCGCAAAGCAATTTTTCTGCTGGGATCATACCCTCCCCCACACGTGCAAGTCCTCCAATGCCAAATGGCAAATTCTTGCTGATCAAGATTTTACATGCATCGTCCAAAAGTCGCTGCGCAATTGGCTCGAACAAAAAATTCAAACCTAAGTCTAAATGAAGGTCATTGAGTCCAAAAAAAAGTTCGCTAATTTCTAGGTCAGATATACTATCAATTGCGGCAAGTGCCGAAGCTGTCTCGATCAGTGGAATTGTCGCCACACGACCGTCGACGAGATCCACAAACTTTTTTACTTCATCGACGCTTTTAAACATCGGCAGCATGATGCTATCTGTACCATTGTCGATTACAGCATCAATTTCAGTTTTACTGTGTTCTGAAATGGGATTAATTCGCGTCAGCAGATGCTTGTCGCCGATTGCTTCGCGAATTATTCGGACATCCCTTTTCTTGTGAGGGGAAATCCATGTTGTAAGATGCCCCTGTCTCTCAACTTTTCCGTCGATCTCAAGGTCGACAAATATACGATCTACACCGTTTTCGGCAGCGAACGCTGCGATTTCCGGATTGTTCGATATCATTAAAAATTTCATCGTATGCGACCTGATTAAACCAAAGGTTGGGTTTGTTGAAGTTCATCACCATCTACGAACAGTCGAAACCATATTTCCAATGAGATTAACGCGCGCAGCTGACGTGTATAATTTCGCTCCCCAGTTATGTGGGCTGCTAGCATTTGTTCCAGCGTTTCGACGTTGATAATTTGACGGTTCTCAAGGCGTCCATCGAAGAACATATCTCGACAAAATCCGACCAACGCTTGTCTAAACCAGTTTCCAACCGGAACTGTGAACATTTGCTTTTTCCTATACGTCAGTTCGTCGCCCAATAATGGTTTCAGCGCATCTTTAAGTATCGATTTTGTCACACCACCATTTAGCTTCATTGTCCCGGGTATTCTAAATGCAAGCTCTGCCATTCTATAATCAAGATATGGCGAGCGCACTTCCAGGGAGTGAGCCATTGCCATGCGATCGGGCTTAACAAGATTGTTGCCTGGTAGAAGTGTTTTGGTTTCCGCAAGCAAGAGCTGGTTAATTTGGTCTTGATGCTTGTTAGATCTGATGGCGTCTAGCAAGGTACGATATGGATTATTTTGCTCAAAGGCTGATTTCAGATCACCACAGATAAGCTGATCTGCTTCATCGCCAATCAACAATCCAGAATTTACAACGTATTCGGCTGCCCAGTCGTCTGTTAAGTTGGGGAGCTGGCCATGCGGAAACACGTCAAGGTACTTTTCATATCCACCGAAAAGTTCATCTGCGCCATCGCCCGTTAAAACCATCTTTACATCTTCTGAAGCAAGCCTTGACACTTCCGACATGGGCATGAACGAAACATCGCCGTGGGCTTGATCGCAATGCCAAATATAATGGGCCCAGCTTTTGGCCAGATCGTGCTCGACTATTCGCGAACGATGATTTGTTCCAAATCGTTCGGATGTCATGTTGGCGTAGATGGTCTCGTCATAATTCTTGTCAGAGAACCCAATACTGTAAGTTCGAATTGGTTCGTCGGCGTACATACTCATGAAACCAACGACAGAACTGCTATCTAGTCCACCGGATAAAAATGCGCCAAACTTTGCATCTGCACGCATGCGAACTCGTGTGGCATCGTCAAGAAGCGAAATTATCGATGCTTTTGCCTCTGCAGGTGACATATCTGGCTCTGGAGCAACGGAATTAAGGTCCCAATACTTTTTTGTCGATACGCCGTTTGCGTCAACGACCATAAAATGACCGGGCATGACATGGTAGATACCTTCAAACATAGTATATGGGGCGGGTACGTAGTTGAGCGCGAGGTATTGACAAACGGCGTCTAGGTTAGGCTCATACCTGCGGTTACTCTGCAGGATAGCTTTTATCTCGGAGCCAAACCAAATTTGTCCGTGCTCTTTATTGCCTGCGATATACAACGGTTTGACACCTAAACGGTCCCGAAATAGCTTTAGGCGTTTTTGATTTGGCTCATAAATGGCGATTGCGAACATCCCGTTTAGCATGTGAACGAATTCATCACCCCATTCGAGATAAGCGTTCAATATGACTTCTGTATCGCCCTCGGTCCTAAAACTGTATCCAAGTGCTAACAGTTTAGCTTTCAACTCGACATAGTTATAAATCTCTCCATTTTGAACGAGTACAGTATTCCCATCGTCGGAGTAAACCGGCTGATCGCTCCGCTTATCTAAGTCTAGAATTGCCAAACGGCGATTACCAATAGCCGCCTTTTCGGTCATAAAAATGCCATCAGCATCTGGACCGCGATGCCGTATCACACGGGACATTGCATTTAATTCATCTACACAAATATTTTGATCCGAAAAAATATAGGTGCCAAATATTCCGCACATTTAAGCTAACCTCTTCAACGTTTTGCGAAGTTGACCAATAATCCTGTCTTGCGCATCCTCTGTCATTGAACTACCCGATGGGAGACAGAGTGAACGCAAAAAATGTTCACCAGCTATATATTCGTGTTCACTATGGAATTCGATTTCGTATCTTCTAAATAAAGGCTGCAAATGCATTGGCTTCCAAGCGGGGCGGCACTCGATACCGTGCTGACCCAGTTTTTTGATAACCTGGTAAGGGTGAAGGCCAAATTCATCTGGGTCCAAGTCCACGACGGTTAGCCATCTGTTTCCCTGCGAATTAGGGGAATTTTCTTGGAAACGTATACCAGGAATATCTTTCAATCCGTTACGATACCGATCAAATATGTGTCGCCTAGCCTCGACACGTTCACCAAGTAGAGCGAGTTGACCGCGCCCGATGCCAGCCAGAATGTTAGACATTCTATAATTGTATGCGACCTTTTCGTGTTGGTAATGTAAAGCGGCATCTCGTCCTTGTGTCGACAAGTAACGAGCTAATTCAATTAGTTCTCGATTGTTAGAGACTAAGGCACCACCACCACCTGTTGTAATGATTTTGTTCCCGTTAAAGGAGAACGCAGCTAAAGTACCATGTGCTCCTGACGAACTATTTCGGTAAGTTGCGCCTAGGCTTTCAGCAGCGTCTTCGACAATTGGTATGCCGTAAAAATCCGCCAATTCGCATATTCTTTCCATGTTTGCACACTGCCCGTAGATGTGCACAACAATAATTGCAGCGGGCAAAACACCAAGTGTCTTGTCTTTTTCTAGTTTTCTAGCAAGAGCCTCTGGAGACATGTTCCATGTGCCAGGTTCACTATCAATCAAAACTGGCACGGCATTTTCGTAAAGTATTGGTTGCGCGGAAGCTGCAAATGTCAGATCTGATACGTAAACTCGATCACCAGCTTTCACATTCAATACCCTCATTGCGAGATGCAATGCGGCTGTTCCAGAAGAAACCGCCAGAGCAGCCTCTAGACCTGTTACCTTCTCCAGTTCATGTTCGAATTTAGCCAGGTGCGGGCCGGCTGGAGCGACCCAATTTTCCTCGAATGCATTCCCCACATAAATTCGTTCACGTTCACCCATGTGCGGCGGCGATAGCAATACGTTCGGCTCTAGCATTGAACGGCTGACCAATGAAACCGGATGATTTGCTTCGTTTACAACGACGACGATATTTATGTCATTGCTAATCATCAAAGAAAGTATATCTGCCTCGCCAGCCTTAACACCGCAAGTTACAGGGTCAGTGGGTGGCAAAACGGATATGGCGTCTTCGGTAGTTGCGCCGTCAATAAGCGCACGCCTAATATCGCCATCGGTAACGACCCTTGCTAGGCGACCATCTGGTTCAGTAACAAGACAAATTTTATTGTCACTATCGTTGATAGTATTGAGCGCTTCCGAAATTGAAGCGGTAGTTTTTAGCAAATTAGTCAACATCCATTCATTCCGGATAGTTTGCAAACCTATGTTTGAACGTACATAAACAATTTAGGGATAATTGGCGACACGATCTCATAAAAAACAAGGAATAACTTTTGACGCACGTTCACATGGTCGACAAAAAGTTATAATGGCTAATGGAAGATCATCGTCATCTATTTGTGCGGATAAAATGTCAAATATTGAAACAGTGTTGTTAGTTGGGGCCGGGCAGTTGGGGAGTCGCCATCTACAAGGTCTTCGTTCGTTGCCAAATTTGTCTAATATTCTGGTTGTGGAGCCATTTGAACAAAGTCGAAATCTGGCAATGCAAAGATTTACAGAAGTAGGTTTCCCCAAACAAGTGGAATTGGATTTTTTTGATTTTGAAGATGTTGGTATGGGTGCTGACGCGGCTATCATTAGTACCACATCAGCGGGACGAATTGGCGTTCTTGAAAAATGCTTGGAATTAGGCGTGCTCAATGTCTTGTGTGAGAAAGTTCTTTTTCAATCCGAAAATCAACTGAAATCGGCCATTGCGCTACAAAAAAAGTTTAATGCAAATATCCATGTAAACCATATTTATCGAAGAATTGAGGCGTTTGGCGAACTGCGGGATCTGTGCAACGCAAAAAAAGTAGACATGAATGTACATGTCGGCGGCGTTGGAATGGGATGTAATTTGATCCATTTTCTCGATCTATTCAGTTTCATCACAGGCAGTGAGATTGCTGAACTTAAAGTGGAAACATACAAGCCAATCGTCCAAAGCAAACGCGAAGGTTACGTGGACTTTGGAGGCTTGGCGGTGGCACACTCCGAGACCGAAGATCGCTGCACGGTGCATTATGATTCGAGGATAGACGAACACGCGCCAGTAATTTCATTTCACGCAGGCGAGAAAAAAGTCGTTTTTGATGAAAACAGTGGGAAAATACTAAATTTAGATTTTCTCGGATCTGAAATGGAAATGCAGTCTCCGCGGGTTAGCGAATTGACCGGGAAAATCTTGATGGAAATTGAAGCTGGACAAACAAATATGCCAACGCTTGCCCAATGCTATCAAGCTAACCTACTAATGCTGAGACAGTTCAATGCTCAACTTTTTGGTACTTATTCGTCAGAAACAATCTGCCCGATTACCTAGCTAGAAAGCAAAGACCAAAATGAAGAAGATTTTACTCGTTGGCACTGGCGAAATTGCCCCAAGTTACATAGAGGCCCTGCAAAAACTTGCTGATTTCGAGATAGAATTACTCGGTAACGACAACGGTAAGTCTGCAGCACTGGCAAGACATTATGGCCTATGCCATGGTTATGGCGGTGGAACCGATAAACTAAAGGAAATTGCGCAGAATTATGATCTAATCATTTTGGCAGCCGCAATTGACGCGCTTCCTGAATTAATCGATGCAGCCTTGAGTTCTAAGTTTGAAGGGCGGGTTCTTGTTGAAAAGCCTATTGCACTTTCACTCGATGTTTTACGGAAAATTGAACAAAAATACGGCAATTCGCAAAGAATTAGTGTCGCACTAAATCGCATATACTTTCCATCAATTCGAAAAATGCGATCAATTCTGGACAACGAAACCCCGTTGAGCGCTGAAATGAGTTTTACCGAATGGGTGCATAGAATAGAACCGGAAAAATTTTCCGAAATTAGTCTAGCTAATTGGGGATATTCAAACTGCATTCACGTCACAGCGACTTTCTTTTGGCTATTGGGTCTACCCCAAGAACTGGTGTCATATGTTGGAGGAAAAGGCTCAATTAGCTGGCACGAAAGCGGGTCGGTTTACTGCGGCGCTGGCGAGACGACAACAGGCACATTGTTTTCTTATCATTCGAATTGGTGCAGCGCGGGAAGGTGGTACATAAAAGTCTACACTGAGCGCGGCTGCTACGACTTGACGCCGATGGAAGGTATCAACTTTGTGAAAAAGGGCACGGTTAAGACAGAGCAAATTCTCCAACCTTTCGATGGTGACACTAAGTGCGGGTTCTTAGAAATGTTGAAGGCGTTTGTTGAAAACCAAGATGAACAGATCATGCTAAATGAATATCTTGAACTACTAAAAGTCACTAAGACGATTTTTAAATATGAAGCATAGTTTGGCGTGCGCAAGTGACCTTGAGCGGCTTTTGAGTCAGCCGTTAAACCCTCTTGTTTACTACCAAACTTTACCAAGTGACGTAGAGTTTGAGAAAAGCGCGGAAGATAAACTTAGTTTAGACTATCTATGTGACCTAGAAGAATTGAACCAACTTTTGGTTCTCTTATATCTAGAAAACCAGAAGTTTGACGAGGCAGAATTGGAACAACTAGCTCTTTGGGCGTCGCGGAAATACTCTGCCCTTCTAGCTAGTGGGAAGATGGCACGCGAGCAACGCATGAAGCTGCAACTAGTAAATTATGCAGCGCAGGACGTACTCGCCGCCAAAAGACGAAATTTCTCATCTGCGACCACGGGTAGAAAGGTTTCAAGTGTCCCGCCTTGGGATTGGTTGAGGCTAGATGACGGTTCCGAGTATTTAATTGTGTCAGGCGAAATGGGCCTGCAATTATCCGCCAATAACGAAACTAAGTGCTACGACGCGGGGTTGGCGTCTCAACTTGACGTTATTGATGATAGCACCATTTCGGTCGGTTCGATTTTCTCAAATGGTGGTTTTATCATGCACTCACGTGGGTTGGAGAAAATTGAACACCCTAATCCGATTGTTCTGTTTTTTAATCTGCGCGGCGATCTAGCTTTTGTTGATTATAACGGGAAAATTTGTAACGCAGCGAATGGGCAAAAATTTGATGAAATAAATTGCGCGCACGCCGACAAAGTGAGATTGATCGATAACAAGCTATATATTGCAGATTGGTCCGTTTTTGGTAAAATGGGTATTTATGACTTGTCTAATGGGTCACAACGCCAGGTAGAGCTGCAAGGAATCTATCTGTTGAATGATATTTGTGCGGGAAACGAATGTTTCTATGCTGTGTGTAAGCAGCAAGGGTTTATATTCAAGTATAGTTCTGAATTCGAGCTGATGGAAAAGAGGCTTAGTTTCGGCAAAAAGGAACATGAACTTTTTGATCCTATTTCTATTCGTAAAACTGAGAACCATTTGCAAGTGTTGAGTTGGGTGACAGGAAACTTAACTTGCACAGATATTTTTTAAATTCATAAGATTTTTGCAATCGTTTGGAGCAAATGCAAAATGAGTTTTTTTCTACGACGAATGATAGGTTTGTCCCGTCCGATCAAGTATTTTATCCAACTGTGTGTGGACATTGCGCTCATTGCGCTGAGTTTTATTTTGGCCATGGCGCTTCGACTAGATAGCTTTTCGTTCGTTTATGATCCCAATGTCTGGGTTGCCTTGTTTGTAGTATTTCCTGGTACACTCTTGGTGTTTGTTCGCATGGGTTTCTATCGTGCGGTTGTTCGATACATCTCTGCAAAAGCTATCGAAACTATCGCGATCGGGTGTTTGTTTTCAGCCCTTGCTCTTTTTGCTGTTAGCCAGGTCTTTGGACTGCCTATTCCCCGATCCGTTCCGGCGATTTTTGCGCTGCTAGCATTTGTCTCGATTGGTGGTGTTCGATTTGCACTCCGCGCGTTCATAGAACATCAAAAATTGCGTTCGAAAGAAGAAGTAGTAATATTTGGTGCGGGCGAGTCTGGACGCCAGTTGCAAATCGCACTTAGCAACGGACCTGAATACGCCGTCGTTGCGTTTGTCGACGATGACGAGCAGGTTCAAGGCCAAGAAGTAAGCGGCGTGCAAGTATACCCGCCGGAGAAGCTAAACATCTTAATCGAGAATCACGGCGTCAGTACAATTTTGCTGGCGTTGCCAAGTGCGGATCGAATTGCAAAGCGAAGAATTGTCGAAAGGCTAGAAAACCTCCACGTTGAAGTTCGCACCATTCCGGGCATGGCTGACCTAGTATCTGGGAAAGCTAGCGTAAGCGATTTAAAAATTGTGTCAGTTGAAGATCTGTTAGGAAGAGATTCTGTTCCACCGGCAGCCGACTTGCTGGACAAAAACATCAAAGGAAAACGTGTTTTCGTTTCGGGAGCGGGCGGTTCAATTGGTAGTGAACTGTGTCGGCAGATATTAAGATTAGCTCCAACGGAACTTATCATTTTTGATGTTTCTGAGTATTCACTTTATCAAATTGATGATGAATTGCGCTTAATTGCAGCGGCGGATAATATTCAAACTGAAATTACACCCATCACCGGCAGTGTTCAAAATCCGCGTCGCGTTGAGGCTGTGATCAAGCAGTTGAAAGTACAAACAATTTATCATGCCGCTGCTTACAAGCACGTCCCCTTGGTTGAGCAGAATATCATTGAGGGGATGCGAAACAATATATTTGGCACCAAGACTATTGTTGATGCAGCGATGGCTGCTTCTGTTGAAAACTTCATTCTGATTTCAACCGATAAGGCTGTTCGTCCGACCAACTTCATGGGCGCTTCGAAGCGAGTTGCGGAGCTAATTTGTCAAGCTGCTGCGCGGTCTCAAAATCAAACAAAGTTTGCAATGGTGCGCTTTGGCAACGTGCTCGGGTCCTCCGGATCGGTAATCCCGAGGTTCCGTCAACAAATCGAAATGGGTGGACCCGTTACGGTGACACACCCGGAAATCAATAGATTTTTCATGACGATACCGGAGGCAGCGCAGCTTGTTATTCAAGCAGGCGCGATGGCTCAAGGTGGTGATGTGTTCGTTTTGGATATGGGTGAGCCAGTAAAAATTGTAGATTTGGCCCAACGCATGATCAAGCTGCACGGGCTTCAACCATACTTTCCAGAAGATCCGCATCTTGGTCCGACTTCCGGCGATATTCCAATCACCTTCTCGGGTTTGCGAAAAGGTGAAAAGCTATATGAGGAGCTTCTAATTGGGAATTCGCCGGCCGGCACGCGGCACCCTCGCATAATGACCGCGAATGAAAAATATATGGAACCAAATGAGCTAGAAACGCTTTTGGACAAATTATTGGCGGCTTGCTTGAAATATGACGCTCAAGAAATTCGGGAGCTTTTGGTGGAAGCGCCGATTGAGTTCCAGCCGGTTGATGAGGTTTCGGATCTTGTTTGGTTGGCAGCCCAAAAAGATAGTAATAGTGGAGAAGTAATCGAACTTAAGCCGAACCGAGCTTAGTTTTCCCCTTCCTCTCTTTTGCGGCGCACAATTTGGAGAACGATCTTCGCTGTGATTGCGTAAAGCGCCGGATTGATTTTGAATATCAAGTCGTTGGTTTATGGGATCGCAAGAGCACATGGTTCAGAGCTGTTTCCGTTTCACCTTTCAATGCGATACCATCTCACCGATTTCTGACCTCTGTAACCCCGTGATTGGCTTGGTGATTCTGGTGTGCTCCCCTCCCCCCGTTCAAAAATGAAATCGAAAACCGTTGCGCTAAAACGTTCCGTTTGTACACTTATCCCCGTCTAGTGCATTGCAATGTATAGTGAAATGTCACCTGACCCGTTGTCGTTAAGCGGTCATTAACCTTGTTTTTCTTTACGACTCGGATCAATTATGCCAACAGTTGACGGGTAAAGTGCATCGAACTGCGCATTTGCCGTCAGAGAGGAAAAATGTCGATAGAGACTCAAAGTCCAGCAAATTCGACTGCCGCGCGAAATGTAGGCCTAATTGATGCGGTCGACAAGATTGTCGACCACGCTGGGCTGCTGTCAGGACAACTGCAGGCATTGCGTGAGCGTATGTATCCGCCAGAAGCGGAGAAGTCGTTGCGTTATTTCATGACCAATGAAGTTTCAAAGCTAACAACGATACCAGAATCGACGCTGCGCACCTTATCAATTGACGGTAAAGGCCCCTCCCCTCAACGACTTGAGAATAATCACCGGGCTTATACTCTGGCGCAGATCAATGAATTGCGGCGCTATTTTGCCGCGCAAAAACCGGATGGTGATCTCTCGATATTGCCGCATCGGCAGGCAGGTGAGCACTTGCAGATTTTGGCGGCGACCAATTTCAAAGGTGGTAGCGCTAAGACGACAACAACTGTGCACCTTGCGCATTTTTTAGCGTTGCAGGGTTATCGCGTACTCACCATAGATTTGGACCCACAAGCCTCGCTGTCGGCGATGTTTGGATTCCAGCCGGAAATGGATGTAGGTCAAAATGAAACCATCTATGCGGCGATGCGGTATGACGATCAGAGACGCCCGATTTCTGATGTGATCAGGAAAACATACTTTGATGGTTTGGATTTGGTGCCAGGCAACATTGAAGTGATGGAGTTCGAGTACGAGACACCGCGGGTCTTGGGGACTGGACAAAAAGTTGATGGCGGATTGTTTTTTGAACGGCTAAAGCTTGCAATAGACGAGGTGGAAGGCCAATACGACATTGTATTGCTCGATACGCCCCCTTCCCTTGGCTATTTGACGCTTGGTGCGCTTTATTCGGCGACATCCATGATCATCACAATTCACCCCGCTATGCTTGATGTGGCGTCCATGAGCCAGTTCTTGTTGATGTTGGGCGACTTGGCTGCTGTTATCCGAGATGCCGGCGCATCCATGCGCAACGATTTTATGAGTTATCTTGTGACGCGCCATGATCCAAATGATCAGGCTCAAGCGCAGATTGTCGCATTGCTACGACATTTATTTGCCGATGATGTGATTATGCCGACAGCATTGCAAAGCACAGCGGTAGAGCTGGCAGGACTTGGTAAGCGTTCGATTTATGAGGTTGAAACAGGCGAGATTCCTCGCAACACACTTAAGCGTGCACGCGAAGCGATGGACGATGTCAATCAGGCGATTTTGAATCAGGTGCATCGAAGCTGGGGGCGTTTATGAGCAAGAAAAAATCTATTGCTTCTGCCTTTGGCAACCTAACGCGCAACGTGGCGGATGAGGACACATCTGTCCCCTCTCCCCAATCAACGCCCTCGCCTCGTGTTGCTGCTGGTGTGATTGGCGCAACGCAACGCTCCCTTACAGAAATTCGAGAAGAGCGTGATCGACTTCTTGCGGAGGCCGAAAAAGGCGGGCAGATCATCACATTGGAGCCAGGCGATATCGACCCGTCTCCGTTTCGTGATCGGCTGCCTGATGATGACCCGAAAGAATTTGAGCGGTTTAAGGCCGCGTTAGCAAATGAGGGTCAACGAACACCGATATCGGTGCGACGAGATCCGCAAAATGAGCATCGATATCAAATTGTGTTCGGCCACCGACGCTGGCGGGCGTTGCGAGAACTTGGGCAAAAGGTTGAAGCACGTTTAGGCGAGTTTACAGATCGAGATTTGGTTGTCGCTCAAGGCATGGAAAATGCGGAGCGGCAAGATTTGTCATGGATCGAGAAGGCGCTATTTTGTGCTGAGATGGAAAGCGCTGGCATTAAGCCGAAAGATATTAAAGCGGCTTTGGGCGTAGATGATGCGCAAATGTCAAAGTTTAGGCTCGCTACGCGAACGTTGCCGCGAGAGATTATTGAAACTATTGGCCGTGCGCCAAATATTGGACGCCCACGTTGGCTTGACTTGGCCAATATGGCGGCCGAAGAGAATGCGCTTCGGAAAATGGAAGAAACCTTGTCAGCTGACAAGGTTCGCGCCCTTGGCTCAGACGAGCGGTTTATTGTGGTGTTTGAAACCTTAGCTCGCCAACCCCGTTTGGCTGCGCCGGCGAGAGGAGCGAAAGCACAGGCATTTGCGCTTGGCGGTGAAGTGCGTTTTGGAACGACGGACGTTCGCATAAAAGTTCCTAAGAAACATAGCGACGCTTTTAAAGCATTTATGATGCGCGAGCTGCCTGAGTTGCAGCGACGTTTTGAACAGAGCGTTGATGACGAAAGTTAAAGTGGACCTTGTCAGTTGACAAGGTTTCGCTAAATGCATGGCAACATGCGATGGAAAACGGTTTTGATGTCGCAAGGAGATTGAACGACGTAAAAACAAAACCCCCCGAGGCGGCAACCAACGGGGGGATTGATCAAGACAAAGGAACGGCAATTCCTTACATCCTGTAGAACTAGGCTTAGTCTTATCAGTTCCCCGACATTGATGGCAAGAAAAAACGTGATTTTTTCGGGCAATGATTCGTGTGCTCAATCTTAGAGCATGTGAAATTGCAGGAAAATTCGCATCACTATAGCTACGTCTAAACGTTGGTACCGCCTCTCCAGGAAAAGGAGGGGCCCATGGGCGCTCAAGAACGTTTTAGAAGTATTATTGCACCAAACTATCAGAGTGTTGCCAAGCAGGTGCCGGACTTCGGTCTTGCGGGTGGCGAATTGCTTCACGCGCTTGAAACAGCACACGAAGAAGCGCAACGCCGAATAAAGGTACGCTTCACGCGTTCTATGATGGCGAAACAGGGCTTTAAGAAACCCAAATTCGGCTCTGCTGTGTATCGAGAATATGTGCGCAAAGGCATGATTACTCCCGAAGAGCAGGAAGCTGATGCCATTATGCGCGAAATCCGCGCCGAACGCACAGGACAGCGACAAGCCGGCTTTGACATGTTGTCAGCTGCGATCGAGGCGCCCTTCCCTATACATAAGAACACACCTGTTCGCTGGGGCCGGGAAGCACCCATCCCTTCAGATCAATATGCGCCCAACATGGCGACGACAGCGGCCAGAGATGAACGCCTCACGCCCAACGCCAAGGCTTTGCTGCAGATCATTCATGCGCGCTGCGCCTCAGAAGGCATCACAGAGACGACTAAAGCCACGCTGGCGAACATCATGAACCGTTCAACGCGAACCATTCAGCGCTATATTGCTGACCTAGTGCAGTTTGGTTATCTCACCACACACATTAAACGGAATGGTCGTGGCCTTTATGTTGGGCTTGTGATGCGCGTCACAGAGCGCACAAAGCCGTTTTACGCCGATCTTAAGCGGACGGCCGAAGTGGTGAGCAAATATTTTGATTGGGGAGCTTCAGAAACCGACGTTTCTCTAAGGAATTCAGATAAGACATCAATGTCCTCTAAAAAGCGAACCATATCTAATTATAATAGTGACAGCCAAATGGCTGACCCATTTCATTAGAATTTAGAGCTTTTCAAGCTCCAAATTAAATCTCCGCATAGCAAAGTCTTCTAAATTAACGCTTGATCAACGCAAGTGAACAGCGAACTCGCTTCATAATCAGCAAGTTCGCTTCCTTCCGTTGGCGACACAAAAAAGATACCAACGTGCTCGCTTCGGCAAGGGCTACGCCCTTCTCCGCTCCGCTCCGATCCCCTAACGGGGATGCTCTACGCTGTGCGCGTCGGTATTCTAAAAGTGTCGGCTCCGGAGGAATGTCAGGACTTCCCATCTCACCAGAGGAATGGCGAAATTATGCCCAGCGCCATGCAGTGCTTGACGATACCCACTTGCCCAAGTAACCATTTGTTTGATTTTTGTTAACGATAAGATTTAAGGCCATTGCAAAACGCAAACGCGTTTATCTTCAGATGCCACCGCAAATCTCCGCTGGATCTGTCGAAGATAACGATAGCCTTAAAATGTTACTTGGGAGTACGTAAATGGCTGAAACAGCTGGCAAAAAGAAAAAACTGGAATCTGTCGATGAGTTTATATCGGCAACAAAGAAAACCACAAAATCGACCCAAAAAAGCCAGTCTAAAGCCACTGAAACGGGTGAATTTGCAAATATTGCTGCGAATACTTTCTTCAAAATTCTGTTGAACAATGAATTGAGTGCGACCGAGAAACAGAAAGCCGTCGCTAAAGAGCTTTCTTTTACGAAGAACAAAGAAGAAGCCAAGCAAGCTCTCGAAGAATTCAACAAAATGAAGGAATACCTTCAGCACGAGCGTAAACGCATGGCGCGAGAGATTATCTCGCTGACGGACACCGAGGCGTTTTCAGAGCTCAAGGAAGTTTACGAAGATATCAATAATGCATTGATGGACTTTGAAAAGCGTATTTCACCGCTTACCGACATTGTTGATGCTGTTTACACATTGCGTATGAATGGCGTTACGTTCGACATCTTCAATGAAATTGCCAAGGACAAGGAAGCAGAAGAGGCGCGCTTGAATAAGCTGCGTGAGCTGGAACGCGAACTGTTCGATCTGGAAAACAACATCAAAGAAACAAAGATTTCAAACGAGATGTTGGCCGAGCAAAAAAGCTTCTTCGGTTTTGGCGGTATCAAAGAAGACGCCAAGCGCAAGATCGCCGAGAATAATATGGAACTCGAGGACTTTGATGTCCGCATGCAAAATCTCAATCGTGAGATTGAAGAGCTTTCCGTCGAAACCACACGCGATAGCCAGTTTGCAGAATATGCGGAAGAGAAAGCGCGTCTACGCGAGCTGCTTGATATCTCCTCTGAAGAACATAAGTCTCGGCAAGAAGCTCTAATTACGGCGGCGAGTGGGTTTATTGACACCACAGAAGACCGCGTGGCGAGCGTTTTGTCGCACTTTAATGGGATGAATAATCAAATCGACCGACTGGGTGATGCGAATTATACCATGCGCGAGATTTACGCGATCTTGAATGACGCGACGGACGAAGCTGGCAAAAACAACCAGTCTAAGCGCGATGAGCTTTCAGCGGAAGCGGAAGGCGAGGGCGATATTCAAAAAATGGAGCGCGAGCGCCAACTACGCGATTTGGAAAACCATATCTCATCGCTTGGCCAGTCAAATGTGGATACCACGCAAGTTTTTGCCGAACTCACAAGTGCGGGCCATCGGATTAAATCTATGAAGGACGGCAACGAGCAGCAAGTGAGTAAAACACGTGCGCTGCACACTTCGGGTGTGGCAGGCGTGGCAGATCAGTTGAGCACGGTGCTGCAAGCCGTGTCATCTGCGGCGTTGGGCGAAAGCTCGGAAATGGCGCGAATGTCACTCGAGCGGATGAATGAAACCACGCGTAATCTTGGTCAAAAAGAAGTTATTCGCGTTGCGATGGGTACAAAAGAAGTCAACTCAGAGCTTACGAAGGCGCTTGCTGACCTGGAGCAGTATGGTGAGGTTATCAATACCGCCACAGGCATTACGCGCGAGGGCTTGAGTGAAACTAAACGCCTGCTCGGTGAGTTGGAAGAAACAGCCAACAGCGTGCAAGAAGACATCAAAAAATCAACTGGAGTGGCAGCTGACGTAGCAGCGGGTGAAGATGAAACACCACAGCCGGAAAAGGAAACGGCGGCTGCACCAAATCCATTCGACCTTGGCTAAACGATTGAAATGGCGCTTTGGCGCCATTTTTGCCCAACATATATTTTAGCTAGGTGATATGATGCCGTTTAACTCAAAGAATTTTCTAACACGTGGCGAAGAGCAGCTGAAGAAGCACGAAGGCTTTCGCTTGGTCGGCCGGTCAGCAGAGTTGCGAAAGCTTTCCGGCATCTTGATGCGCAAAAGCGCGCATAATGTTTTGTTGGTTGGGGCAGGGGGCGTCGGCTGTTCAGCCCTGTGTCTTGGTTTGCAAGCCCGCAAAAACGACCCTGATGTGCCGTTTGATATCATCAATAAGCGACTTTATTGGCTTGATAGTGATGGGCTTTTTGCGTCGGGCGACCATGCAGTCATCAGCGAGTCATTCCAAAAGCTTGTACGCATTCTGAGGCGATCCTCTGACAGTGTGTTGGTTGTTGAAGATACACGTGACTTTATTGATGCCGCGCGCAACAATGGCTGCACGAATTTCATCAACGCGCTGATGCGTGATCTACGCGCCGGACGTTT
>CAJXLH010000007.1 GCA_913055925.1 uncultured Maritalea sp.
GATTTCGCCATCTGCTTTTACCCAGCCATTGGCCACGCCAAATGGAAGGGGTGCCTTCATGTGCTTTTTGATGTCCACATGATATTGCAAAAGCTTTTTGTCATTTGTGGCCTGGCCAACAAACTTGATTGAGCCGCCCAATGCGCGACCACGACCTGGCGAACCGGCCCAAGACAAGAAAAAGCCAATCATTTGCCACAGGGCATCAAGACCCAAGCAACCTGGCATCACTGGGTCACCAATGAAGTGACATTTGTAAAACCAAAGGTCTGGGTTCAAATCCAGCTCAGCGGTCACGCTACCTTTGCCGAACTCGCCACCGTCTTCATCGATATTGGTGATGCGGTCAAACATCAACATTGGCGGTGCTGGCAGGCGTGCATCGCCTTGGCCCGGCAATTCGCCTTTTCCGTGCAAAATCAATTCTTCGTAGTTAAACTGATTGGCGCGCTCTGTCATAAGCCAACTTTTCCCTCGTCAATTGTTCCCTGAGACCAAATATTTATAGGATAAACCTCGGCTCGGCCCAGACATGCTTTGGCCGTGCATAACATTTTTGGTTAAGTTCGCAAAGCAATTGCTGCCGTGAAATGTTCATTTTTCCGAAAAGCCCACATTTAACCAAAACCCCCACAAATCCGGCAAAAACAAGCGATATGCTTGCTCTTAATGCACCAAAAGGTGTAGAAGACACAAAGCAGTGAACTGGGTGCGACGAATGGGATGTTGTTCGGCCTGGTGAAAATGCTTATAATTCGCAAGTTAAAGCAACCTATTGACCAAGTTGAAATGACAGCTCCACTTCGTGCAAAAAACGCAAATGCGACCTCTAAAGGCCCATGTCTGACGGCAGTGTTGCGTATGGCTGGGCTACGCCCAACGCGGCAGCGATTGGCGCTTGCGGACCTTATTTATGGTGGCGGGCACCGACATATTTCAGCTGAGGCATTGCATGCAGAAGCGGAAACCGCTGGCGTAAGTGTTTCACTTGCAACGGTTTATAATAGCCTTCGTCAATTCAAAGAAGCTGGGTTGCTGCGCGAAGTGACCGTGGATGCGGCGCGCACCTATTTTGATACCAACACATCCGATCACCATCACTTCTTCATTGAAGATGAGGATCGCGTTGTGGACATTCCAACCAACGACATCGAAATCCTTGGGCTGCCCGAAGCACCAAAGGGCATGAAGATTACTCATGTTGATGTTGTTGTGCGCGTGAAAAGCGAAAGCTAGTTTTTCACGCTTTGGCCCTAGTCCAGCTCTTCATTTTGATAGACACCCCAAAGCGCAGACTGATCGATATAGCCTGAGAAATTTTGGCTGCGTGTATCCGTAGGCTCTTTTTTATATCGCCCCGTGATTTGGCACCAATTGTCAGCACATTTGTCGATGGTCAACAAAACACCTGGATGTAGGACCGCGCGTTGCGCAGAGCTTTGATCCGCGCGCGCGAAAAGCACCGTACCTTCGGTCTCTTTGCCAACCAGCCAAGGTGTCACGAGCGCTGTGCGTCGGCCTGAAAGCAGCGTTTTGTGTACCCAGCCTTCTGCCCCTTCCGAATCGCGAATTTTGCGCCATGCATCAAATTCTTGGATGATTTCCACCGGCAGGCCGTTTTGAACGAAAATCCAAGCCACATCATATTTCTGCCCGGGGCCGTGACGGACGTTAATTTTCGAAGATCCGAGTGAAGCGAATCGCGGCAATGGGTAGCCAGAAGGCCCAAGGGTTTGTGCCCAGCCCCAGCTTGGATGCAAGAGCAGCAAAAGGACAGCTAAAAGGCCATAACATTTCAATGATTTGAGCAATGAGAACCCTGTCTTTACAGTCATAATGATCAAACCCTTTGCAGCGCGCGAAATATCACCTAACAATTACATGCGCGGGCCTCAATGATATTCTCATTGTACCCTCGCAATTGTGCAGTTTACTGATGAGGCCTGAATGACAGGTTTATCGCCAAAGGTTTTTCTGTCGCGCCGTCTACCAGATTTGATCGAGGAGCGCATGGGCGCATTGTTCGATTGTCGGTTTATTGGCGAAGATGTCCCGCAAAATCCAAACGCGCTGATTGAGCAATCAAGAGATTGTGATGTTCTGGTCTCCACCATCACAGACAAGCTTGACGCAAGTGTGATTGAGCATTTGGGTGACAATATTCGCCTGATTGCGCAGTTTGGCAATGGCGTGGATAATATTGACATTAACGCTGCCGCTGCGCGCGGCATTACCGTCACCAATACCCCCAGTGTCTTAACCGATGACACAGCCGACATGGCAATGGCGCTCATCCTGTCCGTACCTCGTCGCCTCATAGAAGGCTCGCAAACGCTATTAAAAGATGGAACTTGGCCCGGCTGGTCACCAAACTGGATGCTTGGCCGTCGATTGGCCGGCAAGCGACTTGGCATTGTGGGCCTTGGTCGCATTGGTATGGCGGTTGCCCGTCGCGCTCGCGCCTTTGGGCTCGAAATCCATTATTACGGTCGATCCCGAAAACCAGCAGTGGTTGAAGAAGAGCTCGACGCCCAGCATTGGGAAAGTCTTGATGACATGCTGGCGGCCATCGACATTGTGACGCTGCACACACCAAGCACGGACAAAACCCACCACATCATCAATAAAGAACGCCTCGCTTTGATGAAAGATGACGCCTATCTCGTCAATTTGGCGCGTCCGACATTGATTGACGAAGCCGCTTTGGTTGACGCTATCGAAAGCGGTCAAATCAGCGGCGCGGCACTGGATGTCTTTGAGCATCACCAAAAACTCAATCCGCGTTTACTCGAGTTGGCACGGGCAAACAAAGTGGTCTTAACCGCTCATATGGGCTCGGCCACACTCGAATCGCGCATTGAGATGGGCGAGACAGTTATTGTTAACATCCGCACCTTTATGGATGGGCACCAACCGCCGCATCGGGTGCTACCTGATCGGGCGGGCTGAGCATGAGCGCCCCTCAAATTGAAATGCCGCCGGGCTGCGGGAACTCGCCAAAAAACAAGTTTTTGGCGGAATTGTGCATAGCGGTTTTCAATTTAGCCAAGCTGCCCATTGATATCCCAATCGATGACAACGTCACATTTGTTCGACTTGACGGAGAGATAGTTAGCGGGTTTTCCGCTTTCATGCAGGACATTACGTCTTCATCACCGCCGTCAAAGATATCGCTCATAGATGTTGCCACCCATGGCAGAGCAGGATTTATCGACGGCGTTGCCAGTTTTGGTGAGAATGACGAATATTTTGCGATCAAGGTCCGCTTCAAGTCGGCAGCGGCGAAATTAGTTACTCATATACAATTCTATAGAGGTGTTGGAGAACCGAAATAGGTTTGAACCTTTATGGCCATGCAGGCCGCTTGCTTGAAATAAATGCCAACCTCCCCACATTAATCTCATACTTTGGTGAGGTTTCATGTCAGAATTTTTTGAATACGTCGTTCAAGCAATAGTCGAATTCGTTCTGCCGCCCTATGGCAAACGCAAAAAGAAACAGGACGAGAGTGAGGACCAGTGAGCTACACAATTTTCGCAGTCATTTTTGGCGTAGCGTGCCTTGTTTTGGTGTTGTTTGGCAAAGGTATTGAGGACGTCAAAGACGAGAATGATGAGGATCAAAAATAGGTGCATAAGCCGCTCGCTTAGGCGACCTTGAGACGGCAAACAAAAAGCCCGACCAAAAGGCCGGGCTCTTAAATTCGCATAGAACAAAACGATTAGTCGTCTTTTTCTTCTTTTTTGATTTCTTCGCCAGTTTCCTGATCGACAACTTTCATCGACAAGCGAACTTTGCCGCGATCATCAAAGCCCATAAGCTTCACGTAAACTTTTTGACCTTCAGAAACCACGTCGGTTGTTTTCTCAACGCGTTTGTCAGCCAATTGTGAGATGTGCACTAGGCCGTCACGTGGACCAAAGAAGTTCACGAATGCGCCGAAATCAACGCATTTTACAACCGTGCCTTGGTAGATCTCGCCAACTTCTGGCTCGTCTGTGATTGACTTGATCCATTTCACAGCCGCTTCAATCGCTTTGCCGTCTGAAGATGAAACCTTGATGGTGCCGTCATCATCGATGTCGACTTTCGCACCAGTTTTCTCAACGATCTCGCGGATCACTTTACCGCCGGAACCGATCACTTCACGGATCTTGTCCGTAGGGATCTGGAAGCTTTCGATGCGTGGTGCAAATTCACCAACCTCATCACGAGCACCGTCAAGGGCTTTCGCCATCTCACCAAGAATATGGTGACGACCGCCTTTTGCCTGCTCAAGCGCTGTTTTCATGATCTCTTCAGTGATACCAGCGATTTTGATGTCCATCTGAAGTGATGTGATACCTTCTTCGGTACCCGCCACTTTAAAGTCCATATCGCCAAGGTGATCTTCGTCACCCAAGATGTCTGAAAGAACCGCGAAACGATCGCCTTCCAAAATCAAGCCCATTGCGATGCCAGAAACTGGACGTGGCAATGGAACACCTGCATCCATAAGCGCAAGTGATGCACCACAAACAGACGCCATTGAAGACGAACCGTTTGATTCCGTGATTTCAGACACCAAACGCACTGTGTATGGGAACTCTTCAATGCTTGGACGCACTGGATTGATCGCGCGCCATGCCAATTTGCCGTGGCCTGTTTCACGACGGCTTGTACCGCCCATGCGACCAGCTTCACCTACAGAGTATGGAGGGAAGTTATAGTGCAACATGAAGTTTGCTTTGTATGTGCCATCAAGGCTGTCGATGAATTGCTCATCATCGCCTGTGCCCAATGTGGCCACAACAAGTGCTTGAGTTTCACCGCGTGTGAACACAGCTGAACCGTGCGTGCGTGGCAATACGCCAGCTTCTGCGACGATAGGACGAACTGTTGAAAGATCACGACCATCGATACGCTTGCCGGTATCAAGAATGCTGTTACGAACCACTTTAGCTTGAAGCGATTTAAATACGGCGCCGATTTGTTCGTCCGCATACTTCGCGTCTTCGCCTTCAGCTGGCGCAAAGTGTTCTTTCACTTTTGCTTTTGCTGCATCAAGCGCGTCATAGCGATCAGCTTTTTCTGTGATCTGGTAAGCCGCTGCAATGTCGCCTTCAGCAACTTTGAGCATTTCGGCTTCTAGTTCTGATAGATCTTCTGGCTCAAACTCGCGTGGCTCTTTTGCAGCCAATTCAGCAAGCTTGATGATCGCATCGATAACTTTTTGCGATTCTTGGTGACCATACATTACCGCGCCAAGCATCACGTCTTCTGAAAGCTCTTTAGCTTCAGATTCAACCATCAACACAGCGTCTTGTGTGCCAGCCATCACAAGATCAAGCTTTGAATCAGCTTCTTGCTCTGGTGCAAAGTTCAACACATATTCGCCATCGATATAGCCAACGCGTGCTGCGCCGATTGGGCCCATAAACGGCACACCAGAAATAGTGAGCGCTGCAGATGCCGCAACCAAACCAACAATGTCAGGACGGTTTTCAAGGTCGTACTGAAGGACAGTAACAACAACTTGCGTTTCGTTTTTATAGCCCTCTGGGAAAAGCGGGCGAATTGGGCGGTCGATCAAACGAGAGATCAATGTCTCTGCTTCTGTCGGACGACCTTCGCGCTTAAAGTAACCACCAGGGATTTTACCCGCAGCGTAGAACTTTTCTTGGTAATTCACTGTTAGCGGGAAGAAGTCTTGGCCAGGCTTTGCTGACTTCGCAGAAACAACAGTTGCCAAAACAACAGTTTCGCCCAATGTTGCAACAACAGCGCCATCAGCTTGACGCGCCATTTTACCTGTTTCGAGAGTGAGCGGCTGACCGCCCCAGTTTAGTTCCACCTTATGGTGTTCAAACATATATCTATTCCTTTTCGCCACATCTTTGCGTTTGCCCGTATGGCAAAGCGCATCAAGCAATGCAGCAATCGTTCATTTTTTGCGGAAATTCTTGGCCAGCAAGATGGCAAGGCGCTTTGAATGAAATTAAGAAAGTTCAAAAAAAGCGACCGACGATCCTGCTCACCAAAACCCTTCCGCCGTTTAAATCAAAAGTACGGCAGCTCCGTTGAACTGCCGTACTTTTTGTTTATCGACGTAGACCGAGACGCTCGATAAGCGACTTATAGCGCGCTTCGTCTTTTTTCTTAACATAGTCAAGCAAACGACGACGCAGGCTAACCATCTTCAAAAGACCACGACGAGAGTGGTTGTCTTTCTTGTGGCCTTTAAAGTGTTCGGTCAAATTCGAGATGCGCTCTGACAAAATGGCAACCTGTACTTCAGGTGAACCTGTGTCACCGTCTTTAGTTGCGTATTCTTTAATCAGTTCTTGTTTGCGCTCAGGCGTAATCGACATCGGCCTTCCTTTCTATTTTAAGGATAATCAAGACGCCGGGCACCGAGATGTCGTTCAGCACCGGCCAACATATTCATCAACATGTGACGAATGAGCTCGTCTATACAGGAAATCAAGCTAAGACGCAACGATAACGCGGCTGGGCTTAAACTGCCCTTTTTCGACAAATCCGATCGCCACCACATCACCCTTATGAGTGGCATAGGCCACATCCAATTTGATCGGTGCATTACGACCGATCAAAAGCGCGGGATTGCCCATTCTCACCAATTGGGCTTGCCGATCATCAAGTGAAACTTCATCCAAACTTGAAAGCGCGTCATTAAGCGGTCGAAGCTGCGCGTCGCGGTCGCGAAGTTCTAGTTCTTCAAGTTCCGCAATCGTTATCGCATCATCGTCAGTGAACAAGCCAACCTGCGCGCGATGAAGACGCGAGACATGGCCCTTTGTGCCAAGTTTTTCTGCAATATCTCGCGCCAATGCCCGCACATAGGTGCCTTTTTGGCAGGTGACACGCAAAGAGGATTTCTCTTTGTCGTGTGCGGTGACTTCAAGCGCGTCGATCTCAATTTCACGTGGCGGAACATCTACCTTTTCGCCAGCACGTGCCAAATCATATGCCCGCTCGCCGTTGATTTTAATCGCTGAAAAGGCAGGCGGGATTTGCGTTATGACGCCGATGAAATTCGGCAGCACAGCCTCTAATTCGTCTTGGGTGGGCCGTACATCGGATGTGCCGACAATTTCGCCTTCTGCATCATCTGTGGAGGTGGCTTCACCCCATTTGATATCGAACTCATAGACTTTCACGCCATCTTGGACGTGCGGCACGGTTTTGGTAGCTTCGCCGAGCGCTATCGGCAAAATGCCCGTGGCCAAAGGATCAAGGGTGCCCGCGTGACCAGCTTTTTTGGCGCTAAATAGCCACTTCATTTTCCCAACAGCTTGGGTTGAAGTCATGTCGTAGGGTTTGTTGAGCACAATCCAGCCAGAAATCTGGCGTTTTTGACGCTTTTGCTGTGTCATGAATGTTTCAGTTACTCTGCCCAGTTCTTATGACTGGCTGTCATCTTCTTCGTCGGCATCAAGGTCTTGCGCCACATGGTCAGAGCGCAAAATTTCATCGATGCGGCTTGCCTCATCAAATGTCTCGTCTTCGTAAAAGCGAAACTGTGGGGCATATTTGAGGTCAAGTTTTGGCGTCACCTGACCACGGATGAATTTTTGGTTTCGGTTGAGCGCTTCAACGACGGTTTCGACCTTTTGGCCACCCAAAGGCATCACATAAACTTTGGCGAGCTTGAGGTCAGGCGTCATACGCACCTCTGGCACCGTAATAAACGCGCCATCCAAATCTGGGTCCAAAATTTCATCGCGTGACAAAAAGGCAGAAAGGGCATGACGCACCAATTCACCGACACGCAACTGACGTTGGGATGGGAGTTTTTCTCCGCTCATTTTGATACCCTCAAACAAAAAGCGCGCGCGTACATAAACTGAACGCGCGCGATAGAAATGATTGCTTAAAGTGAGCGAGCCACTTCTTCAACACGGTAACATTCGATGATGTCTCCTGCGCGCATATCTTCATATTTCTCAAATGCCATGCCGCACTCTTGACCAGCTTGCACTTCTTTCACTTCATCTTTGAAGCGTTTCAATGTTGAAAGCTTGCCTTCGTGGATCACCACATCGTCACGGATCAAACGGACGCCTGCGCCACGCTCAACCATGCCATCGACAACTTTACAGCCAGCCACACGGCCAACTTTGGTGATGTTGAACACCTCCAAAATCTCCGCGTTGCCGATAAAGGTCTCGCGCACTTCTGGTGACAAGAGGCCAGACATCGCCGCTTTCACATCGTCTACCAAATCGTAGATGATGTTGTAGTAGCGGATTTCAACGCCTTCGCGCGTTGCCGCTTCACGAGCCTGTTTATTCGCACGAACGTTAAAGCCGATCACAATTGCTCCAGAGGCTGCCGCCAAGGTCACATCAGATTCGGTGATACCGCCCGCACCAGCCAGAAGAACTTGTGCTGACACTTCGTCTGTACCGAGCTTTTCAAGCGCGCCAACGATGGCTTCAACAGAACCTTGCACGTCACCTTTGATGACAACAGGGATCTTTGCCTGATCTTCGGTTTTGAGCTGCGTCATCATTTGCTCAAGCGACGTTACGCCACCAGCAGCAGATTTTTCACGTTTTGCACGTTGACGATATTCGGTGATTTCACGCGCTTTTGCTTCGTGCTCAACCGCACCAAACAAATCGCCCGCATCCGGCACGCCAGTAAAGCCCAAAATCTCAACAGGTGTTGATGGACCAGCTTGTTTAATTTGCTCGCCCTTGTCGTTGATCAAGGCGCGGACTTTCGCCCACTGTGATCCGGCGACCACGATGTCACCAACAGCCAATTCACCATTTTGGATGAGAACTGTCGCAACTGAACCACGACCTTTATCCAGTTTCGCTTCAACAACGATACCTTGTGCACGGCCCTCAGGGTTGGCTTTCAGCTCTAGAATTTCTGACTGAAGCACGATTGCATCGAGCAAACCATCAAGGTTTTTCTTTTGCATCGCGGATACTTCAACGTCGAGAATTTCACCGCCCATGGTTTCAACGAAAACTTCATGCTGAAGAAGTTCGTTGCGTACGCGGTTTGGATCGGCTTCCGGCTTGTCCATTTTGTTGATCGCCACGATAATCGGCACTTCCGCCGCTTTCGCGTGTTTGATCGATTCAATGGTTTGCGGCATCACGCCGTCATCAGCCGCCACCACAAGAATGGCAATATCTGTTGCCTGAGCACCGCGGGCACGCATGGCCGTAAAGGCTTCGTGACCAGGTGTGTCCAAGAAGGTGATATTGTGGCCATCGCGCTCTACTTGGTAAGCACCAATATGCTGCGTGATACCACCGGCTTCGCCCGAAACCACATTGGCTTCACGGATCGCATCAAGTAGCGATGTTTTACCGTGGTCAACGTGACCCATGATGGTCACAACTGGCGCACGTGGCTTCAAATCATCTGGGTTTTGATCGGACTGTTCTTCGAACAGACCTTCTTCAACATCAGATTCTGCAACACGCTTAACGGTGTGGCCCAATTCTGTTGCGATCAATTCTGCAGTGTCGGCATCCAGCACATCGTTGATGGTTGCCATTTGACCTTGCTGCATAAGCAGTTTGATCACGTCCACAGCACGTTCCGCCATCCGGTTGGCCAATTCTTGAACCGTAATGGCCTCTGGAATTGTAACCTCACGCGAAATCTTCTCTTTAGGCGTTGATGGGCCTTTGCCACGTTGCTTTTCGCGACGACGACGCATCGCGGCCAATGAAGGACCGCGATCTCGCTCACCTTCGCCACGCGTTGCCGATGTTACCGTCAAACGAGACTGACGGCGGTCATTACCACCTGCGCGTTTGCTTGGCTGAGGCTTCGCCGCGCGTTTTGCACGTTCCAACTCATCCTCGCGCACCAACGGCTTTTTGCGGCCGTGATCCGTCTTAGAATTTGCGCGCTCGGTTGGCGGCGCAGCAGGCTCTGGCGTTTCCGCCTTTGGCTGAGGCTTGGCCTTTGCTTTAGCTGCTTTTTGCTTTTCTGCAGCTTCTTCACGCTCACGCTCTTGGCGTTCGCGCTCAAGACGCGCATTTTCTTCAGCTTTAATGCGTTCAGCTTCTTCGCGCTCTTGGCGACGACGTTCCGCATCGGCAATCCGACGGCGTTCAGCTTCTTCGTGCT
This sequence comes from uncultured Maritalea sp., assembly GCA_913055925.1. Classification (GTDB taxonomy): domain Bacteria; phylum Pseudomonadota; class Alphaproteobacteria; order Rhizobiales; family Devosiaceae; genus Maritalea. The sequence continues at coordinate 10,105 of CAJXLH010000007.1, forward strand.
CGCGGCGCTCTTCTTCAGCGCGCGCGGCAGCGGCGCGCAATGCGCGCTCACGTGCAGCTGATTCTGAACTGGTTAGACCTTGTTTCACTTCTGGTGAGCGGTTTTGACCCTTGCCACCATTTGGACGCTGTCCCGGACGACCGCCTTGCTGTTGACGCGGCTTTTGACCTTGTGGACGCTGCCCTTGAGGCTGGCCAGAACGTGAAGCTTCACTTCCCTTTGGACGAGGTGCGCCACCTGCGGCCGGCGTTGTAAACTGACGGGTGCGTTTTTCAACCACGACGGTCCGGGAAGACCGCGCGCCACCCGGACGTCCGCCACCACCTGGCCCGCCCTTTAACGACAGGGTTTTCTTGCCCCCGCCTGGTGCTGCATCTGATCTTTTATCGTTGTCACTCATATTTCGTGCCATTACCCATCTGTTTTGACATCAAACTGCACAAGCCTTTTGTGCCGTTCTCTTGCCGAATTTGCCGCAGCGCCACCTGTCAGCGCTGCATGTATCACATTTTTGCCGCCAAATGCCAAACTCAATTGTTCGGCATCTAGCTCATCAATTTGGGGCAGCGTACCATCCAGCTCCAATACGCGGACAAGTTGCTGCATTTTTCGCCGCCCATCTTCACTGGCATCCTTTGCCGTGATGAGCGCGGCGACTTTGTCTTTCTCAAGTGCGGAGCGCACTTTTGCGGCGCCAAGCACCAGAAAACCGCCTTTTCGGGCCAATTGCAGCGCACCCATAAGGTGTTTTTGCAAATGGATGCGGGTCAGCTCTACCAAATCATTAGGTAGTTTAACCTGCATTTTCAGGGCGCGGGCAAATGCGTTGCGCTTTTGCGCTTCAGCGACATGATTAGCGTTTGCGGTTACCCATACGCCTCGTCCGCCCGCTTTTCCAGTCACATCTGGATAAATTTGCCCGTCAGGCCCAACAACAAACCGAATTAGCTCGGTTTTTGGCAAATTCGCCTTGGTGACGCAGCATTCGCGCGTTGCCGTTTGCTTTTTGCCTGCCATTGAGCCCGATTTTTCCCTTCTTACTCTGCCGGTGCCTCTGAAGCTTCAGCGTCACTTTCGTCCGCGTCAACTTCGTCACCGTCGACGATTTCTTCTTCAGTCTCTTCCAGCGTGACCCAGCCCGCTTTCAAGCGTGCCGCCATGATCATTTCTTCCGCTTCTTCGCGGCTAACTGGGAAGTTCTCAAAAGTGCCTTCAAAACGCTTTGTTTCGCCGTCTTTTTTCTCGGTCCAACCGATCAAATCGTCAGCGGCGCAACCTGCGAAATCTTCAACGGTCTTAATCTCTTCCTGGCCAAGCGCCACAAGCATGGCAGCGTTTAGACCTGGAATGTCATAAAGTTCGTCTTCAACACCAAGCTTCTTACGCTCTTCATCGCGCTCACGCTCAGCCTGTTCAAGATATTCAGCAGCACGTGCTTGAATTTCGCCAGCTGTATCTTCGTCAAAGCCTTCAATAGAAGCGATTTCGATCGGCTCAACATAAGCCACTTCTTCCAAAGAGGAGAAGCCTTCTGAGGCCAAAAGCTGTGCGACCATTTCGTCAACATTCATGGCGTTCATGAACAATTCTGAACGCTCAACGAATTCTTTCTGACGGCGCTCTGATTCTTCTTGTTCAGTTAGGATATCAATGTCCCAACCGATCAATTGTGACGCAAGGCGCACGTTTTGACCACGACGACCAATGGCCAAAGACAATTGCTCGTCCGGCACCACCACTTCGATGCGTTCGGCTTGCTCGTCGATCACCACTTTAACCACTTCCGCCGGCTGCAAAGCTGAAACAACCAAATCTGCCAAGCTGTCGGTCCAAGGGATAATGTCGATTTTTTCGCCCTGCAGTTCATTAACAACCGCTTGAACACGGGAACCGCGCATACCCACACAAGCGCCCACTGGGTCGATTGATGAATCTGTCGATGTAACCGCGATCTTCGCACGGCTACCAGGGTCACGCGCGATGGAGCGAATAGAGATCACACCGTCATAGATTTCAGGCACTTCTTGGGTGAACAATTTCGCCATGAATTGCGGGTGTGTCCGTGACAAGAAGATTTGCGGGCCACGCTGCTCCTGGCGCACATCGTGGATGTAAGCTCGAACACGGTCGCCATAGCGGAATGTCTCACGCGGGATCAATTCGTCACGACGAATAATCGCTTCGCCACGACCAAGGTCAACAATCACATTGCCATATTCAACACGCTTCACCGTGCCGTTGATCACTTCACCAACACGATCTTTAAACTCTTCGTACATGCGCTCGCGTTCAGCATCGCGCACTTTTTGTACAATCACTTGCTTTGCTGATTGTGCGGCAATCCGGCCAAATTCGATCGGCGGCAAAGGCTCTGTGATGAAATCGCCAAGATTTGCTTCGGCGTTGCGGTGCCGCGCTTCTTCCAATGAGATTTGACGACCATATTCTTCAACGTCCTCAACAATTTCAAGCAAGCGCCACATGCGCAATTCGCCGGTTGAAGGATTGATCTCAGCCTTGATCTCTGTTTCTGCGCCATAACGAGAGCGCGCCGCTTTTTGGATCGCGTCTTGCATCGCTTCAATGACGATCATGCGGTCGATTGACTTTTCGCGCGCCACAGCATCTGCGATTTGCAAAAGCTCGAGCCTATTAGCACTAACAGCCATTTTTCAAAGTCTCCTCAATGGGATTTCAGTTGGATGCCTCTTAGGCATCCTTTGGTTGTTCATCAGTCTCATTTGACTGATCAATTTCGGTTTCAATTTCAGGGTTGTCCAATGGGTTCGCCGCCTCTTGTCGAGCGCGCGCCTCATCGAGCAACTTGTCTGTCATCATCAGTTTGGCTTCCGCCAAATTTTGAATTTCAATCTCATGGATCTGCTGGCCGCCTTCCGGCACGTCCGGCAAAAAGATCATCACTTTATTGTCCGCAACGCTGTCGATGGTGCCGCGATAGCGCCGACGTCCATCCACCATGTTGGCAATTTCAATTTTCGCTTCGTGACCGATCCATTGCTCAAAGTCAGATTTGCGCACCAAAGGACGGTCGATACCTGGCGAAGAAACCTCCAAATGATATTCGCGATTGATTGGATCTTCGACGTCCAAAATCGGCGAAATCTCGTTCGAAAAGCGCTCGCAATCTTCAATGGTGAAGTCGCCGCGTGCATTTTCCGCCATAATCTGCAAGGTACAGCCATTATCGCCATTAACGCGCACACGAACAAGCCGATAGCCCATGTCTAACGCCACAGGCTCAAGAATGGCGGAAACGCGCTCTTCCTGTCCAGTTTCGCGACAATAACGTGGTTCGTTTAAGTCCAATTCGACCTGCATTTGATCCGTTCAGCTATTAAAAAAGAGCGGGGCCGGTTGGCACCCACTCTCATTATGTTTTGAGATTTTGAATGGCTTATAGTGCCAATTGGGCGCTGATGCAAGCAAATTGCGCCCTCTCGGCGAGGGCCACTTGGAGATTGACCTTAGTCAAAGCCCTTTAGAACAAAGCGCGTATTGGTTGTCGCGTTTGATGAGGGATGGTCTTTATATGTTAAAAACAATTTTGTTGTCTGGTGCGCTATTTTCACTGCTTGTTGTAACATTTGCAGGCGGCGCAGCACTTTGGACAAATTTCTCCGATGCAAAGCATGTTGAAGAACTAAACTGGGCATTATGGTCGAGAAAAGATCCGACATCTGGCAACTATAGTCGCACTATGGTCGCACATCTGCCCCCTGACGTGCAGCGCTATTTCAATTTCATGATCGCCGAAGGGACACCTCTACGTACCATCAATCGTATTGAAATGCTTGGCGAGTTTGGATTAGGCGATGCGAAGTCTCACAATTATTACCCCATAAGCGCAACACAATATAACGCGGCACCAGCCGCCTTCACCTGGACGATGAAAACTCATGACACTGTGATGGCGATGAATGGCAGTGATGTGCTTTGGGATAAGACGTCACACACCAAGTTTTGGTTGTTTGGCGTATTGCCAGTGGCAAGATTTGGAAACAACCAAGATCATTTACGTTCCGCGTTTGGTCGCCTCGCAATTGAAATGGCGGCGTGGTCGCCGGTTGCATTGCTGCCTCAATTTGGTGGCGAATGGGAGAGCGTCGGGGACAACCATATTCGGGTCACAGTTCGCCATGCCGGTTTGACCGAAAGTGTCGACATTGAAATTGGCGCCGATGGGGCACCGCTGTCATTTTCAATTGAACGCTGGAGTGATGCCAATGAGGACAAAGAGTTTAGGCTTCAACCTTTTGGTGGCATTGCAAAGGCATATAAAACCATTCAAGGGATTACCATTGTAAGCGAAGTTGAGGTTGGCAATCATTTTGGGACAGCTGACTATTTTCCGTTCTTCAAAGCCGTGGTGACCAACTTTGAATATCAAACGGTTGAATAAGCCCGTGATTAGTTGCGTATGAAGCTAAAGTAAAACGAAACTTCGCGCCCTTCTTTGCGCGCCTTTTGTTCGTACCGGGTGGCCTGCCACCCGTCCCACGGTTGGTGCCAGCTTGCCGGTGGCACTTGCGGCCAATGGAAGTCGTCATGGCGCAAAATTTGCCCTAGTGACCAAGTGGCATAGTCCTCGATGTCTGTTGCAACACGAAACTCAGCGCCAGACTTCAATATGCGCGCGAGCTCGGTCAGCGTGACAGGATTTACAAAGCGCCGCTTATGGTGACGTTTCTTTGGCCAAGGGTCGGGATAAAGCAAAAATGCACCATCAAACCCATTTGTTGGCAACTTGCGCAGCAAATGGAGGGCGTCGTCTGTGTAAAGACGAACATTGTCTAGCTGATCGTTTTCGATGGCTGACAACATTTTGCCAATGCCGCCAACAAACGGTTCGCAGCCGATAAAGTTGGCATCACGATTGTCGCGCGCTTGTCGCGCTAAATGCTCACCGCCGCCAAAGCCGATTTCGATAAAATTCTTACTGGCCGGTTTGTCAAACACATCTGCCAGTTGGATGTCAGTTTCTGGTAACTGAATGGAGATAGCCGGCAACAGCTCGCCTTGCAGCCGCTGTTGGGTCGGGTGCAATTTGTGGGCTTTGCGGCGACCAAAAAAGGCACGCCGCTCTGCCTCTAATCCGAATTTGTTTGGCTCTTTGCTCATAGCCAAGAGCTATTAGCTGAGTTCCGCCAATATTGCATCTGCCAAATCGGCGCGTTCCCAAGAAAAACCGCCGTCATTTGTTGGGTTGCGCCCGAAATGGCCGTAAGCTGCGGTACGCTCATAAATTGGCTTATTGAGCTGCAATGTCTCGCGGATGCCACGTGGCGAAAGGTTCCTGACCTTATTGAGGACATTTGCTAGTTTCTCTTCGTCGACTTTGCCTGTGCCAAATAGGTCAACAAATGTCGAAAGCGGTTTGGATACACCAATCGCATAAGACAATTGGATCACACATTTCTTTGCAAGGCCCGCAGCGACAACATTTTTCGCCAAATAGCGCGCCGCGTATGCAGCTGACCGATCAACCTTGGTTGGATCTTTACCAGAAAACGCGCCACCACCGTGTGGTGCAGCCCCACCGTAAGTATCCACAATGATTTTACGTCCTGTTAGGCCCGCATCTCCATCCGGACCACCAATTACAAAAGCGCCTGTCGGATTGACGTAAAACTCGTCTTCCGGGCACATCCAGCCTTTTGGCAGAGCATTTTCAACAAATGGGCGCACAATCTCGCGCACCTCATTTTGACTTACGCCTTCAATATGCTGTGTGCTGACCACGATAGAAGAGGTGCCAACAGGCTTGCCATCTTCATAACGCAAGGTGACCTGACTTTTTGCATCCGGAGCCAATTGAGGTGTTTCGCCGGCATGACGCGCACTTGCCATGGTGCGTAAAATCTTGTGGGCGTACAAAATCGCTGGCGGCATTAGCTCTTCGGTTTCGTCAGTAGCGTAACCAAACATGATACCCTGATCGCCTGCGCCTTCATCTTTGTCGCCGGACGCGTCTACGCCTTGCGCGATCTCCGCTGACTGCTCGTGCACATAAACGTCGATGTCGCAGTTTTCCCAGTGGAAGCCTTCTTGTTCATAGCCGATTTTCTTGATGCAATTGCGCGCAATTTCTTCCATGCGCGCTTTATCAATGTTTTCTGGGCCCCGAACCTCACCCGCCAACACAACTTTATTGGTGGTTGCCAGTGTTTCGACCGCCACCCGTGAATAGGGGTCTTCTTTTAGATAGGCGTCCAAAATGGCGTCTGAGATCCGGTCACAAATTTTGTCCGGATGACCTTCTGACACGGATTCTGAAGTGAAGAGATAAGACGAACTTGCCACAATCAAGCCTTTCTATTGCAAGCCTGCAGCCTTAATGGCGCGGCTTTAGTCGGCCAACAAATATTTGCTGGCCGCCATAATTGCAATATGGATATAAAGATTTCGTTATATCTGCAAAGATTTATTTGTCGCGTCCATCTCTTTCGAGGATTGCGCCATTTGATCGGCGACAGCCAATAGAGATTTTCGCGCTTCTGGTGAGGAAATCGCAGAAAAAGCCGCGAGCAGGCGTTCTTCATCTGTTGAAAGAATGGAAAAGCCTTGCTGATCTTGTTCTGCAAAATGCTGTCCAGGCACTTGGTCGTAAAACATGCCAACCGAAACGCCTAACAATTGCGCAATGGTCGCAAGACGTGAAACCGGAATACGATTGCTCCCGATTTCGTATTTTTGAACTTGTTGATAAGAAACGCCCAGATGCGACGCCAATTGCTTCATGGTCAGGCCGCGGCTCTTACGCACTTCACGTACCTTGTTCCCTACAATCTGGTCGGTTTCATCTGGTTGGCGCGGACGCGCATTTGTCAATCTATGTTCTCCCAATATCTGCGCCATCTATTACGCAGGAGTACGAGCAAAAAACTGCCGAAAATCATCAAATAAAATACATTGTGACGATATGACGAAAATACAGTTTGCTCAAGTCTTTCAGGGAGTTTTGAATTTAGGACACCTGGTTCATCACTTTGAAGGCGCGCGACGACACGGCCAACTGGGTCAATAATTGCAGTGATGCCGGTGTTGGCGACCCGGACAAGAGGCACGCCTTCCTCAATCGCGCGCATCTGTGCGTGAACGAAGTGTTGGCTTGGGCCAATAGTGCCAGAAAACCATGCATCGTTGGTGAGATTGAGCATCCATTGCGACTGCGCAATCGATGCGCCCATGCCACCTGAAAAGATCACTTCATAACAAATAAGCGGCAAAAATGGTGGGGTGCCGAGCGGGTTCATGGGCGTATTTGGACGCTGACCATGCACAAAACTGTCGGACGCGGTGACCAACTCACGAATGCCAAACAGCGATAATATGGGTTTGAACGGTACAAATTCGCCAAAAGGAACTAGGCGATATTTATTGTAGGCGGCGTTAATTTCGCCTTGGTCATTTATAGAAATGATCGCATTGTGAATGCCTCCAGCATTCTCATCCAATCCGGCAAAGTCACGATTTTCCCGCGCAGCTCCGGCAATTAAATTCGTCCCATTTGGCAACATGCGGGCGATGCGCGCCAATGCGTCTGGGTGATCATCGATGAAGAATGGAAACACCGATTCGGGCCAAATGACATGTGTCGCAGCGATAATGCCGGGATCGGCTGGCGATGCCTTTTCAGCGGACATCGCCAACAATTGGCTGAAAATCAGTTCAGCATTCTCAGGCTTCCACTTTTCCGCCTGCGGAATGTTGGGCTGGACAAGGCGCAAGTTCACATCGTCACGATAGGTGGTCGGTGATTGTCCGAGTTGCCAATAGCCAAATGAGAAAATGCCGCACAAGACGATTATCGCGGCGCCAAGCGGTCCGAAACGGGCGGAGGTTGGCTGTTCAAGGTTTGGCCAGATCGCGGCGGGCGTCAGCGCCAGCAAAACCGCAATAAAGCTCATGCCGTATACGCCGATGAGCGCGCCAAGCTGCATGGTCTCTAGCGACAGCGCAAACATCATCCCGGGTAAGTTCCATGGAAAGCCTGTGAACAGATGCCCGCGCAAAAACTCAAACAAGGCGATTGAGACGGCAAGAGCGAGAATTCGCTGGCCAAAGTCAGACCAAAATAGATGGGCGAACGCCGTCGCCAGCCCCCAAAAAATCGCCAAAAGAGCAGGAAGCCCGAACAATCCCAATGGCAGGGCCCACAAAAAAAGGTCCGGCTCTACAAAAAAAGCGCCTGACATCCAATGAAGGCCGATAGTGAAATAGCCAAAACCGAACGCCCAACCAATCCGAAAGGCAGGGCCAAAGGCACGCGCTACTAGGGTTTGCTTTCGTTCAACGCCATCCAAAAGCCAGACAATGATCGGGAAACCAACAAAGGCGGCAGGCAATAAATTGAGCGGCGGCATACTGAGGGCGGCAATGGCACCAGCGACAAAAGCAACGGCCTGACGCTGCCAACCCGAAACCAGGTGACACCACTGCGCAAAACGATCCAGCATTTATGGCCCTATCTGACGAACAATTTGATTTTGCACATTGCTCCTTGTTCGCCAGCGAACCGTCAAGTGCAAAAGATCATTCTGCGGCTGTTTTTGCACCAGTTGTGCTGTCCGCGTCGCCATGTCGTATCATGCGTTGACGTTGGCGAATGCCACGTCGTGAGCGGGTTACCTTAATGGTGCGCACACGTCGCGGATCAGCATGAACGATCTCAAACTCAAAGCCTTTCAGCTTTGTGATCACCTCGCCGCGCACCGGCACACGATCGACGAGCGACGTAACAAGACCACCCAAAGTGTCCACATCTTCTGCTTCTTCGCCTGGATCAAAATCAGGGCCAAGTGCTTCAGACAATTCTTCAAGTTCGCAACGCGCGTCAACAATATGGGTATTTTCATCGATTTGAGAGACTTTGATGTCGGCATCTTCGTCATGCTCATCTTCGATTTCACCGACGACTTCTTCGATCAAATCTTCAATCGTTACAAGGCCATCAGTGCCGCCATATTCGTCAACGACAATCGCCATATGGATGCGGGTCGCTTGCATTGATTGCAAAAGATTAGAAACCGGCATTGCCGGCGGCACGAACAACACTTCACGCACAAGACCTGAATTGACAATCTTTGTGCGCAATGAACCTGTTTTGAGCTTTTCTGGGTGCTGGCCTTTTTCTTCCACTTCTTGTGGTTCGGAAAGGCTGAGCAGCAGGTCTTTGATGTGAACCATGCCCATAATATTGTCGAGCGTATCGTCATAAACCGGTAAGCGGGAATGCCCAGCTTCACGGAAATTGGCGATCAAAACCGACACGGCATCGTTCATATCCGCCGCTTCAATATCGGCGCGATTGACCATTACGTCTTCAACACGAGTATGGGAAATTTTGAGGACGTTTTGGATGAGCGTACGCTCACCATCCGAAAATGCGGATTCTGGTCCCGCTTCGGCAGCGGTTTCCAGCGCTTCTTCCAGATCTTCGCGCAGTGTTGGCGCGCGCACAGAAAGTCTGGACCGGATCTTGTCCCAAATAGAAAGTTTTTTCTCAATGGATTGTGCACTGTCGCCTGAAAGGCGATGCGGCCCTGACGCCGCGGCGATAGATTGATCTTTGTCGTTCATTTGCGTACGGCCTTCGCCGTTTATGCTCCTAATACTGTTTCAACTCTACGACACCAATTCGGCATAGGGGTCGGCAATTTCAAGGTCTTTGAGGATATTGCGCTCCAAGCCTTCCATTTCCTCGGCATCGTCATCGGTTAAATGATCATAGCCTAGAATATGCAAAAATCCATGAACACACAAATGTGTGACATGATCTTTGAGTGTTTTTTGCTCGTCATGTGCTTCTTTTGTGACGGTTTCGTAGGCCAATGATATATCGCCCAAAAGACCAAAAAGTGGCGCAAATGGCTCTATCTGCGGAAAAGACAGCACATTGGTCGAGGACTGTTTTTCGCGCCATTGCGCATTTAGCTCATGCTGATGCGCATCATTTGTGAGCAAAATGGAAAGCTCGCAAGGGCCTTCCGGCACCAATTTCAAGTGCGCGATCGCGGCTTTTACCGCGCGCTCTACACTGTCGCTTAACTCATCAGACCAACGATCATCCTCAATGAGAATGTCAATTTCTATCGGAAAGTTAGACATTGCCTATTCGGCTTTACTCTTGTCGGCTTTGGTCTCAGCATCGGCCTTTTTGTCATAGGCTCTAATGATGCGGGCAACCAGTTCATGACGCACCACATCTTTATCGCTAAAGCGTGTCATGTGAATGCCTTCAACACCTGAGAGAAAATCAAGCGCTTCGATAAGGCCCGACTTCACGCCACGCGGCAAATCGATTTGCGACGGGTCACCGGTCACGATCATTTTTGAGTTTTCGCCCAACCGGGTCAAAAACATCTTCATTTGCTGTGTGGTGGTGTTTTGGGCTTCGTCCAAAATAATCACAGCATTTGAAAGGGTTCGACCACGCATAAAGGCCAATGGCGCCACTTCAATTGTGTTTTGCTCAATACAGCGATCAACAATTTCGGGCTGCATCATATCGTACAGCGCGTCATAAAGCGGCCGCAAATATGGGTCGACTTTTTCTTTCATGTCGCCGGGCAAAAAGCCCAAATGCTCGCCTGCTTCAACTGCTGGGCGCGACAAGATGATGCGGTTAATGTCGCCGCGTTCCAACAAGGTCGCGGCATAGGCCACTGCCAAATAAGTTTTGCCGGTACCCGCCGGACCAACGCCAAACACCAATTCGGTGCGATCCATGGCGCGAATATAGCCGTCCTGCGCCGGCGAACGGGCCACAATGGTGGCTTTTCGCGTCGCGATTTGCGCCATGCGCACATGACCACGCTTTTTCTCAATTGTTGGCAGCGTCAACTGGCTGTCATCTGTCAAAATCATGCGAATAATGCCATCTACATCACCCACAGTGATGTTTTGACCCTCTTCAAGCTGAGAATATAGCGATTCCAGTGTGCGGCGCGCTTGATCAACAGCAATCGCTGATCCAGACACCATAACATGATTGCCGCGAGGGTTGGCGCGCACGCCGAGTTTTTGTTCGATCAGGGCCAGATTTTGGTCGTATTCGCCATAAAGCTGAGAGGCCAAACGGTTATCTTCAAACGCCATTTCCAAATCTGTTGTATCTGGCTTATGGCCTTGCGGTGACCATGATTTTGTCAAACAAAACTCCTCTATTCAGTGCGGGTTAAAGTGCAAGATGATTTCACTATGCACCATTTCACCTGGCTATTGTGTGACAATATTACCAAAAAGTGAAAATTTCCCTACCGAATCGATCTCCACGTCCTGAATTGTTCCAATATGGGACGCATCTGCTTGCACCTGCACAGGCTGAAGGTAAGGCGAACGGCCCACAAGCTGCCCTTCTTCGCGGCCCGCTTTTTCAAAAAGAACAGACATGGTGGTGCCAATACGTGAGGCGTTGAAGTCCTTTTGTTGCTGGTTCAACAGTTCCTGCAAACGCTGCAAACGTTCAGACTTCACGTCTTCCGGCACTTGGTTTTCAAGTGCCGCGCCCGGTGTGCCTGGTCGAGTTGAATATTTGAATGAATAGGCTTGCGCATATTCCACATCGCGCACAATTTGCATTGTGCCTTCAAAGTCTTCATCGGTTTCACCGGGGAAGCCCACAATAAAGTCGCCCGACATTGCGATGTCTGGGCGAGCTTTGCGAATGCGATCCAGCAAATCAAGATATTCTTTCACCGTGTGCTGGCGGTTCATTGCCTTCAAAATGCCATCCGATCCCGCCTGGACAGGCAAATGCAAATAAGGCATCAGCAAATCTAGGTCGCGGTGCGCTTCAATCAACGCATCATCCATATCGCGCGGATGCGAAGTGGTATAGCGCAAGCGCTCCAAGCCCTTCACATCTGCCAATTTGTAAAGCAAATCCGCAAGGCCATTGGTGTTCCCGTTCGCATCTTCGCCGTGATAGGCGTTCACATTCTGCCCCAGAAGCGTGATTTCCTTCACGCCTGCATCCACCAGATCTTGCGCTTCGGTGAGAATTTGCATCACAGGACGCGAAACTTCCGCGCCGCGGGTGTAAGGCACCACACAGAAGGTACAAAATTTATCGCAGCCTTCTTGCACCGTTAGAAACGAAGTGAGACCCCGCGCAATGGTTGCTTCTTTTTTGGGCTTCGGCAAATGTTCAAATTTGTCTTCGGTAGGAAAATCTGTTTCCACCACTTTGCCGCGCTGCGCCTTTTCAACGAGTTCGGGCAGTTTGTGATAGGATTGCGGGCCAAAAACCAAATCTACCACTGGTGCGCGGCGAACAATTTCTTCGCCTTCGGCTTGCGCCACGCAACCAGCGATGCCGATCATCATTTCACCGCCAGCTTGCTCTTTTTTCTGGCGCATAATGCGCAAGCGCCCGAGCTCAGAGTAAACCTTTTCCGCGGCCTTTTCGCGAATATGGCAGGTGTTGAGTACCACCAAATCCGCATCATCGATATTTGTTGTCGCCTCATAGCCTTCAGGTGCGAGCGCATCGACCATGCGATCACTGTCATAAACGTTCATCTGACAGCCATAGGTTTTGATAAACAGCTTTTTCATATCTTGCGGTTTGTTCATGTCGCGAAAATGCCTCGTCACTTGAAGACGCGCCTTGTTACACCAATTGGCAAATAGAGAAAAGGGGCGTTTTAGCCGTGCGCCGCCGGCAGTTCAGTTTGTCTGTTCAATGCCACCAACATTTCTCGTACAGCTTCTTCGGCTTGCTTGGTGACCAGTTTGCGGTCATCGCCCTTTTTGACAAGGATTGGCTCACCAAACATCACTGAGATCGACTTGGTGCCCGAGCTTAAAATGTCGCCAATATTGTCTTCAATGCCCATATCGCCCACCCAGGCAATTTTTGAGCGCTCGGCGCTTGAAATCGGCAAGCCGTTTAAATGGGTGTAAGCAATCGCCATGGGCTGAATATACATCTCGGTGAGATTGTCATTTTTCATGGCTGCCTGTGTTGCCCCAACAAGTGCAGAGCGGAAGGGAAGAACGTGCAGGCCAATGTCTGACGTGCCTTCGGCGAACAAGACCACGGCGCGGCCATCAGACATGCGCTCGCCCATTTCTTCGGCCACGCGACCTGTGTCAGTGCGCTTTTGGCGGTCCACATAGATGGTTTTTTGAAGATTGGCCAAGAAGCCGACAACTGGCCATCGCCCCACTTCCGCCTTTGCCACAAAGCTTAGCGGCACAAGGCCACCAATTGCCGGAATATCGAGCCAAGAAATATGGTTGGACACCAAAAGCGTTGGCTTATCCGATGCGGGTTTGCCGATTTGTTTGACCTTCAAGCCAAGTGCAAACCCCAGCGCGCGGTGCGCCAAAATCGGGAAAAAGTTCCAGTTTTTTGCGCCGAATTTTAACGCTACGACCTGACAGATAATCAGAATGAGGATTGCTGGCAGCGCGAAAAAAACGAAAAGAAGAATGCGGCCGATCATTCAGCGTCCTGATCTTTTTTCGCTGGTGCATCGAGCGGCACGCCATAAAGCTCTAGGCGATGATCAACCAGTTTGTAGCCGAGTTTGCGGCCAATCACTTCTTGGATTGCTTCGATTTCCTCGTTGCGGAATTCAATCACTTTGCCAGATCGCACATCGATCAAATGATCGTGGTGTTCATCAGGAATTTGTTCAAATCGCGCGCGGCCATCTTTGAAGTCATGTTTTGTGACCAATCCCGCCTCTTCAAACAAATTCAC
>CAJXLH010000008.1 GCA_913055925.1 uncultured Maritalea sp.
GCGGCACCGGGTTCCGTCCAATAAAGCGGCGCAGCGTCATCCGATGAGGCATCAAGGTCATCACCAATCGCTGCACCAAGTGCGGTTTCATATCCCACCTCCACGTCCAAGCTATCGACGATGGCTGGCCACAGTGACTGGTCGTGGACCTGCAACATCTTGGCGATAGCTTGCGCCTCAGCATCAAGTTTGGTGCGCTCGGCTTCAAGTTCGGTCAATTGTGGGCGCGATTCATTAAGCGCCGTTTCGGCGTCACGTGTCGCAGCCTCTGCGGCGTCCGCCTCTTTCTCAGACTTTTCCGCGTGCGCGCGTGCTGCCTCTAGCGCTTCGCGCTTGGCTTGCAGCGTCTTGTCTTCTTGAAGTGCGCGAACAATTTTTTCTGCTTCGTCTGCAACATCGGCGAGTTGCTGATCTAGTTTTTCAACGCGCTGTTGGCTGTCGTTCAAGGTGCGTTGCGTTGAGGCGCGGTGCGCACGTATTTCACTCAGCTTATCAGCCTTGGCACGAGACGCACCTTCTGCGCTCCGCACTGCCTCGCTGGTCAGCTGCGCATCTTCTTGCGCACGCAGCGCGTCGTCTGATGCATTCGCAGCGTCCGAATTGAGCTGCATTTCTTCTTCCGCGAGATTAGACAGCAGCTCCCGACTTTCTGTGATCAAGTCGCCATCGCGTTGTGCGTCAACACGCACCTGTACCAAACGGCCTTCGAGTTCAGTTTTTCGTTGGCTGGCGCGCTTCGCGTCCTCCTCCAACTGCGTCAGGGCAATGCGGAACCGCTGCAAGGTTGCCGCCGCTTCGGCCTCAGCTTGGCGAAGCGGCTGAAGCTGGGTTTCGCTTTCTTCAAGGCGCTTTTTCGCCGATAGATCGACGTGCGTCGCATCGGCCAGCAACTGCACCAAGCGCGCATGTTCGGCTTCGGTTTCTTTTTCCTTCACCTTCACCGCAACCCAACGCAAATGCATCAATGTCGCTTCGGCCTTGCGAATTTCGCCGCTTAGGCCGCGATAGCGCGTGGCTTGCCGCGCTTGGCGTTTCAAATTGTCCAGCTGCCCATCAACCGCGGCGATGATATCGTCAACGCGCTCGAGATTGGTCTCCGCCGCCTTGAGCCGCAGCTCCGCTTCGTGCCGCCGTGAATGAAGGCCGGAGATACCCGCCGCTTCTTCCAAAATCAGACGACGCTGCTTTGGTTTTGCTGAGATCAATTCACCGATTTGGCCCTGCCTCACCATCGCCGGGGATCGCGCACCGGTAGACGCATCGGCAAAGAGCAACTGCACATCGCGGGCCCGCACTTCTTTGCCGTTAATGCGATAAACCGAGCCATGTTCGCGCTCAATGCGGCGCGTAACTTCCAGCTCGTCTTCTTTATTAAAGGCGGCTGGCGCGGTGCGGTCTTTATTGTCGAGGAAAAGTGTGACTTCGGCGCTGTTGCGCGATGCGCGGTTGGCTGAGCCTGAGAAGATTACATCGTCCATGCCCGATGCGCGCATGTTTTTGTATGAGTTTTCACCCATCACCCAGCGCATGGCTTCCACAAGGTTGGATTTGCCACAACCATTTGGGCCAACCACACCGGTCAGCCCTGGTTCCATCAACAGGTCAGTTGGATCACAAAACGATTTGAAGCCGGTTAGGCGCAGGCGCGAAAACTTCATCGCGCCCCCTCACGGGAAAGCTGATCAGCGCTACAAAAGCGGGTCGATCTCTTTCGCGAATTCTTCAACCGATATAACCCCAGACAGCTTCTTGCCGTTCACAAAGAATGTCGGTGTCGCATCCAAGCCAAATTCGTCCAAAGCCTGAGTACGCACCTTCTCTAATCCTTGGAAAAGCTCTTGGTTTGTCAAGCAAGCCTCAAAGCTTTCCTGTGTAAATCCGTTATTTATTGCCACTTTTGCCATTTCTGACTTGGCATCTTCGGCAATTGCCCAAGACCGCATGGTGTCGAAATAGGCACTTGTCAGCTTGTAATAGTCGGCTGCAGGGTCGTCACAGGCGGCCACCATGAACACAACGGCATCCAAAATAGAGCGACTGAATGGGCGCATGACAAAGCGAACTTTGCCGCTATCGATGAACTCTTTTTTGAAGTCAGGGAAGATTTGCGTGTGGAATGTCGCGCAGTGTGGGCACGTTGGTGAGGCGTACTCAATCACGGTCACTTTGGCGTTTTCATCGCCCAACCAACGGTCAGCAAAACCAATCGGCTTGTTCAAATCACCTGTGCGGGTGATGTCCGTTGTTGGTGAAGTGTGATCGTTCGCAGCTACAGGCGTTTGGTTTTCAGCGTTCGCTGCACCGCCAGAATTATCACAACCGGCAAGCATAAGCGCACAAAAGCTCGCGCCAGTTACCATGGCTGTTCTACGGGAAATATTCACTGCACCAAACTCCTCAGCATCTTTTTTGCGATGATGTTACATATGACAATCGTGGCGGCAAGAGGGCAAAAGGCCATAACCACCTCACAAAGCGGTGAGAACCGCTATTGAGCGCTTAATTGACCAATCATAACCTGCGTATCGCCATAGGTTCGGCGGTCAAGTTCTTCGATGTCGCTCGGCACGTCGAGTTCGCTCGCTTTGGCTTCTTCCCAAACAATAATTGCATCCTCAGCCACCCAACCGCCATCGATGGCGGCGCGCAAAGCCTTTTCGCCCAACCCTTTGCCATATGGCGGGTCTAGGAACACAAGATTGCATGGTGGAATGCGCTGCACCTGACCAAGATCGGTCGCATCACGGCGCAACATGCGGCTTTGTCCCGCAATGCCGAAATCCTGGATGTTTTCGCGCAACAACGCCCGCGCTTCAACGCCTGTATCGACAAACGTGACGTGCTCCGCGCCACGCGACAAAGCTTCGATGCCGAGCGCACCAGAACCCGCAAATAGATCCAGCACACGCACTTCGTGATAAACCGGACCGAAATGGTTGGCGAGGATATTAAAAAGGCTTTCACGCACGCGGTCAGACGTTGGCCGGATCTCGTCTGTTTCCGGACTAAAGAGCTTCTTGCCTTTGTACTTGCCAGCAACAATGCGCATTAGCGGCTACCGCCTTTGCCTTTACCGCCGGAAAAACGCGGTTTGCCACCAGTGCGTGGGCCTCCGCCTGAACGCTGGCCAGCACCCGGACGAGATTTGTTGGCGCCGCCACGGTTTGGACCGCGCTTATCGCCAAAGTCATTGCTGCGATTAGCTGACACAAATGTCTTGCTTTTGCCACTACTACCACGGTTATCGCGCTTGTCATTGTCGCGACCGCGTCCTTCGGAGCGACCTTTAAAGTCACCTCGTTTGTCATCACGACCACCACGACGATCATCGCGTCCACGGCGATCCGACTTGTCTTTCCAATCGCCGCGCGCATTGTTACGCCCGCCCTCTTTGCGGCCTTTGAAATCTCCGCGCTTCTCGTCGCGGTTACCGCGCTTAAAGTCACCGCGATCCGACTTACCCTTAAAGCCGCCTTTGCGATCATCCCGGCCACCACGGCGATCGCCACGACCGCGCTCGTCACGATCTTCTTTTGGCAGGGGTTTGTCGATATATTCGGTGCGACCATCTTCAAAGAAAACGCGAGACTTTGGCCCCTCAAATTTCTTCGGCTCATCGCGACGCTCTTCGCGTTTCGCGCGCTCAGGTCGGTCCATTCGACCGCGCGGCTTGCCACGGCCATATTTATTGATTTTCTCTGGCTTCTTCAGCTCAACAGGGTTCACCGGCGCATCGAAATCCAAGTCCGCCTCTTCGATCAGTTTTGCGCTCAACTGATCTTTCAGTACCCGCATTTTAACCGGCTCGATTTCGCCCAGTTTCATTTGGTTCAGTTGGAACGGGCCGTATGACAAACGGATCAAGCGGTTCACTTCTAACCCAAGCGCGGCCAATACATTTTTGACTTCGCGGTTCTTGCCTTCTTTCAGCGACACAAGCACCCAAGCGTTTGCGCCCTGTTGGCGCTCCAATGTCGCATCAATTGGACCGTAATGGACTTTGTCGACGGTAATCCCGTCTTTCAACTCGTCCAATTTATCTTGGGTAATACGGCCATGCGCGCGTACACGATAGCGGCGCGTCCAACCAGTTGATGGCAATTCCAAAACACGTTTTAGCCCACCGTCATTGGTCAGTAGCAAAAGGCCTTCTGTGTTGATATCCAGCCGGCCAACTGTCACCACACGTGGCAATCCGGCCTCTTCGAACTTTTCGAACACCGTTGGGCGCCCTTCAGGGTCGCTCTCGCTCACAACCAAACCAGCTGGCTTATAATAAAGCCAAACCCGCGTCGCTTCTTTGCGGGTGATCCGATCACCATCGATCGTCACTTTGTCTTTGTCGGTCACATTGACCGCCGGGGATGTCAGTTTCACCCCGTTTACCGCAACACGCCCTTCTTCGATCAACGCTTCAGCAGCGCGGCGCGAACAATATCCTGAACGCGCGATCACTTTCGCAACGCGGTCGCCTTCGCGCGCAGCATTGTCTGCGGGCTTTTTCCCAGTCGCCATCTTTGGCTCCAAAATTTTGAATGTTAGTGCGCGGTTTATAGGTTTCGCCGCGTCGATGCAACTAGCGCCGAGGGTTCGGACTCACTAATTTCCTTCAAGCGCAGCCTTAATTTCTGGCGGGCATAGAGGGCTATCAAGCGGCACCAAATCGCCATTGTCGGCTAGACAAATCAAATCAACATCGTTGACCTTAGTGAAGTAACGCTCAGGCGGCAAAAACAGCGGACGGTTTTTGCCGGTTTTCAGCGCTTTTGCGTAAGCTTCACGCTGTTCACGGAAACGACGCGCAACTTCAGCCATTTCTTCTGGCGTAAAGGCGCGGCCTTCGCGACCCGCCGTATTAAGATCGATAACGCGTGCGCCACGTAGCAAACGGATTTCATTATCCGTTAGCTTTGAGGTATCAAGCTGCACCTTGCTACTGTCTTCTGGTAATCCAGCGCTTGCTGTGCGTTTCACTGGAATTGGCAGAACTTTCGCGTCTTTTGGCAACACCAATGGCGCGCGCTCAGAGGTCACGTCTTCTTTTTTCTCGCGTGGAATCAAACCAATGCCTTGCGCCGTAGAGGTCAAAACCTCGCGCTCAAAAGTTTCGCCATCTTTAAACGCGTTGGTGCCCTCAACAGTGGTACATGCTGCAAGCGCTGCCACAGCAGAACCCATCAATAGCAATTTTGCAGGACGCAAAGATGATCGAATTGTCGAGATTGTGACAGCCATTTGGTTTTGCATCCTCAAATTGTACGCAGCCTGTTCGGTAATCCGAAAATTAGGCAACAATTAGTCCTTCTTTTGGGCTTCGGCCTCTTTATGGAAGACCATATCCCATATAAGCGCGAATAGTCCAAGTGCAATTGCTACATCGGCGAGGTTAAAAATATACCAGTAAAAGCCATAAGCGTGGAACGAGAAGAAATCTGCCACGGCACCATGCACGAGCCGATCAATGATGTTTCCTGCGCCGCCGCCAAGCGTTAGCGCAATACCCCAGCGCACCCATTCATTGTGAGATGTGGCCCACCAGACGGCCAAGCCAAGTACTGCGATCATCATAATGCCGGTGAGTGCCAATGGCGGCAGCGCGGAGAAAAGGCCGTATGAAATGCCCCGGTTCCAAACCAGCACATAGTCGAAAAACGGCGTGACAACAACGCCTTCGCCGCCTTTCCAGCCCACCACATTGATCATGTAAAGCTTATGCGCTTGATCGATCAACACGGCCAAAATGAAGGCAAAGATCGACATATGCGCGAAATTTGCCTTCATCAGATTTATTGACCTGCCAATTCACGCAGCGCCTGCGCGTCGCGTGGTGTTACGTCTGGGTATTCTGGGTCAGTGCCCACATCTGGCAGCACCTTCCAAGACCGTTCGCAACGTTTACCTTCAGCCATTTTTGGCACTACAGAAACGCCTGGCACATCTTCAAGACGGAACGCCTCGGCTGGACCTTCATTTTGCAGTACGTTGGCTTGGCTGGTGATCGCGATTTCCGCTGTGTCCTGGCCGTGCAACGCCACATAAAGATCTGCGTCAGCCACGTAGATTTCTGGCGCTGACTCTAGCGACGAACCAATCCGTTTTTCACGGCGTTCAATCTCCAGCGCACCGGTAACAACCCGACGAACCTTGCGGATCTTTTGCCATTTTGCATCAAGCTCATCATTCACCCACTCCGTCGGGATCGTTGGGAACTCGCGCTTATGTACAGACGCGCCTTCTTCCGGGTGACGCTCCAACCAAACCTCTTCCATGGTGAAGGTTAGGATTGGCGCGAGCCATGCGGTTAGGCTGTTATACAACACGTCCAAAACAGTCAGTGCCGCTTTGCGCTTTACGCTTGATTTCGGATCACAATATAGGGCGTCCTTGCGGATATCGAAGTAGAATGCCGAAAGATCAACAATCATGAAATTAAAGAGGCTCGAGAAAACCTTTTTAAAGTCATATGCGTTGTAGGCATCGTTCACGATCACATCGAGCTGTGCCACGCGGTGCAAGATATATTGCTCCAGCTCTGGCATGTCGTCGAACGCGACTTTTTCGCTTTCGTCAAAGTGCGCCAAGCTGCCCAACAAGAAGCGCAGCGTGTTGCGCATTTTTCGGTAGGCATCAACAGACGTTTTGATGATCGTGTCACCGATCCGGTGATCTTCCCAATAATCAACAGAGGCCACCCACAAACGCAGGATATCCGCGCCATATTGCTTGATGATGTCTTGCGGCGCGATTGTGTTGCCGATCGACTTCGACATTTTGCGCCCGTCTTCCGCCATGGTGAAACCATGGGTGATAACGTTTTTGTATGGTGCAACGCCGCGCGTGCCACATGCCTCGAGCAATGATGATTGGAACCAACCCCGGTGTTGGTCAGAACCTTCTAGGTAAACATCTGCTGGCCAATTGTGGTGCTCGCGTTTTTCCAGAACGAATGCATGGGTCGAGCCACTGTCGAACCACACATCCAAAATGTCCATTACTTGGTCCCATTCATTGGCATCATATTCGTTGCCAAGGAAACGCTCTTTCGCGCCTTCTTCAAACCACGCATCGGCACCTTCAGCTTCAAAAGCTTCCGCGATGCGTTGATTGACTGCTTCGTCTTTAAGGACTTCCCCATCCTCTTTCACGAACACGCAGATTGGAACGCCCCAAGTCCGTTGACGTGAAAGCACCCAATCAGGGCGGCCCTCAACCATAGAGCGCAAGCGGTTCTTGCCGTTTGCTGGAACGAAGTTTGTATCGTCGATCGCATTCAATGCACGTGTACGCAATGTTTCTGCTGCACCGTCAATATCGCGGTCCATATAGACAAACCATTGCGGCGTGTTGCGGAAGATGATCGGCTTCTTCGAGCGCCAAGAGTGCGGATAAGAGTGCTTCACCCGGCCGCGAGCGACCATGTTGCCGCGCGCTGCCAGCTCGGTGATCACTGCCTGGTTGGCTTTACCCTTTTTGCCTTTATCATCGATGATCTGCGCACCTTCAAAGCCCGGCGCATCCTTGGTGTAAAAACCACGATCATCTACGCAGAACGGAATGGTTGTGTCGATGCCGCGATCATTGAGCTGACGATCATTTGCCATCCAGATTTCAAAGTCATCCGCGCCATGGCCCGGCGCCGTGTGCACAAAACCCGTACCCGCGTCGTCGGTCACGTGATCGCCATCAAGCAATGGAATTGTGTGGGTATAAGCATCGGCATGGCCGTTTAGCGGGTGTTCGCACTCAAGCGTCGCCAAAACGTCAGCCGGTACATCCGCTAGACGGTTGAATTCTTCAACGCGCGACTTAGCGAAAACATCAGCAGCCAGCGCATCAGCCAAGACAAGCTTTTCACCGACAGTGACCCAATTGTCCTCTGGCGCTGCTGTGACTTCATAAAGGCCGTATGAAATCGCGTTAGAATATGAGATCGCGCGGTTACACGGAATCGTCCATGGCGTTGTGGTCCAGATCACAACGGCTGCATCAGACAGATGATCAAGCAGATTGGTTTGCTCTTCTGTACCGCCCACCGCCTGAACCGGGAACTTCACCCAAATCGCATCGCTCTCATAATCATGATATTCGATTTCCGCTTCTGCCAATGCAGTGCGTTCTACCACAGACCACATCACCGGTTTTGAACCGCGATAAAGCTGACCGGACGTGGCGAATTTCATCAATTCGCGCGCAATTTGCGCTTCCGCGTCGTAGCTCATGGTGATGTATGGGTTTTCCCAGTCACCTGTCACACCAAGGCGTTTAAACTCTTCGCGCTGCACGCCCACCCACTCGGTGGCAAAGTCACGACATTCCTTGCGGAATTCATTGACCGGCACTTCGTCTTTGTTTTTGCCTTTGGCGCGGTACTTCTCTTCGATCTTCCATTCAATTGGCAAACCGTGACAGTCCCAACCCGGCACATATGCTGCGTTAAAGCCCTGCATTTGTTTTGAACGGACAATCATGTCTTTCAAAACTTTGTTCAACGAGTGGCCGATATGGATGTTGCCATTCGCATATGGCGGGCCATCATGCAGCGTGAACTTCTCTTTGTCTTTGGAAGACTTCCGCAGCTCGTTATATAGGTCCATATCTTCCCAGCGCTGAAGCCAACCTGGTTCGCGTTTTGGCAAACCTGCGCGCATAGGGAATTCTGTTTTTGGCAGATAAAGCGTATCTGAATAGTCTTTTTTATCTGCAGTTTGCGCTTCTGTTGAAGCGTTCTTATCGTCGCTCATTTGGAATAAATCCGCATCTTCAAAATTTGGGTAGATTGCCGACAGATTATCGCAAGTCCGCTTGGGACGTTTCGCGTTGTCGGTCTGTTTGAATGGTCACCCGACACTTCGTGCTTCGCGTTTTGTAACGCGCCAGCTCACGAAGGCCGGCTAGTAATTCGCGGTATAGGATCAAATGCACCAATAATCTTCACGCGCACCGTCAGGCTCGCATTCAAGATTGGGTCCAATTTCTGGTTCTTGGTCATTTGATTGTCTTCAAACTTTTTCGGTCACCCGAAATAATGCAGAAAAGGCTTTAAAGTCAACTGAACGGGCGCAATCCGCTTTAAACTAAGCGGCAAAAAACCCAAGTGCGCGATCAAGATCGGAAATTGCTTTTTCTTCGGCCAAAATCGCTTTGGCGTCCAAGCTGTCCTGATCCATAGCGGCGATCAGGTCGTCAACACCATCAAACTTCTTTTCGCTGCGTAAATACTTGACCACCGCAACTTCCAAACGTTCGCCGTAGATTTCTTTTTGGAAGTCAAAGATATGGGTTTCAAACAGCACCTTGCCATTGTCGAACATCGGGCGGCGGCCATAGCTCGCCACACCGTCATAGGCTTTGCCGTTATGCAATACGCGCACCGCATAAACGCCTTGCTTCAACCCTTCAAAGGGTGAAAGCGCCACATTGGCTGTTGGATAGCCCAGTTCGCGACCGCGTTTATCACCATGTCGAACTTCGCCGGTGATGAAAAAGTGGTAGCCCAAAAGCGCGTTGCCCGCCGGGACATCACCCTCTCGCAATGCGTCTCGCACACGAGATGACGAAACATGTTCGTCCGAGACATCGAGCATTGAACAAATCTCAACATCAAACCCGTGTTCTTTGCCGGCGCCGGCCAAAAAGTCCGGCGTGCCTGCGCGCGCCTTGCCGAAATGGAAATCTGCGCCCACGGCAACGGCGCTGACATTGATCGAATCAACAAGATAGTCGGCGACAAAGCTTTCAGCAGTTTTGCCCGCAAGGTCTTTATTGAACGGCATCACGATGATCCCATCAAAACCAAGCGCTTCGACAAGACGTGCTTTTTGGTCGCGTTCGGACAGGCGAAACATAAATGGTTCTGGGGCAAAGAAGTCGCGCGGATGCGGCTCAAAGGTCAATACAAGCGCAGGTTTACCCTTAGCGGCGGCTAGCGCCTTTGCCTTTTCAAACACGCGTTGGTGGCCACGGTGACATCCATCAAAGTTGCCGATGGCGATGGCCGCGCCGCGCAAATGTGCGGGGAACTGGGAAACATCCTCAACAATAGTGAACGCCATAATGCGGGTGGTCCTTCGTAAGCCCAAAGGGGGAGCTATCGCAACAATTCGCGCGCAACCTGCCCTTTTCAACTTGGTTTTGCAAGCTGTAGATACAGAGACATTCGTTTAGACGAACTCAGTAGTTTTCCGCAAGTGTTGGTTTACACCCATTTCAAACCGCCCCTGTAACATCGACGTGATTAGAGTTGGAAATGTACTGGGGACCAACCATGACGTTAGACAAAAATATGCGCATTCTCATTGTGGACGACTATGCCACCATGCTGCGTATTCTTCGAAATCTATTAAAACAACTCGGCTTTGAAAATGTCCACGACGCATCTGACGGCAAGGAAGCGCTGCGGCGCTTCGAAACCTGCCGTTACGATCTGGTGATTTCGGATTGGAACATGGAGCCAATGACCGGCTTTGAGCTATTGAAAGCCGTTCGGGCGAACCCGGAAACGGCAGGCACCAAGTTCATTATGATCACCGCTGAAAGCGCGACCGAAAACGTGATTGCCGCCAAGCGTGCTGGCGTTGATAACTACATCATCAAACCATTCACAACGGAAGTTTTGCGCGGCAAACTTGAAGCTGTGTTTCATCAGCAGGTGGCCTAAAATGAGTGTTGCAACCGCATCAGATGGCGCACCCTTTGCGCAACAGGCCGAGTTGGACAGCAATGCGGACAATGCCATTCCGTTGCGCGAAGTCATCAGCATGGCTGAAAAGGTCACTGCCGCATTAAAACCTTTGGTGCGTAGCCTTGATAAAGCCATGTATCGCGAGCTTAAAGACATGCTCGACAGCATTGAGGCGTTGCGCGGTGATTTATCAAAAGTCGATCCGGACGACATTTTTTCCCGCCGCATTCCAGAAATGGGGCGCGAGTTGAGCGCCATTGTGTCAGCAACCGAGGTGGCCACCAACTCGATCATGAACATTGCAGAACAGGTTTTGGCCGCCGATAAGTCGGACCCGGCAGCATATGGCGCCCTTGTTGAACAGCACATGATGGCGATTTTTGAGGCCTGCACCTTTCAGGATCTCACCGGCCAACGCGTGACGCGGGTTATTCAAACCATTGAAGTTATTGAAGAGCGCATTGAAGTGCTTTGTCGGATGATTGAGAACAATCAAATCACCCCCACCGCTTCAAAAGTCTCAGATACTGAAAAGCGCAATAGGGCGCGTTTGGTCAAAGGCCCTGCCAATCAAGGCGAAGGCATTAGCCAAGACGCCATTGATTCAATGTTCTAGCGATCTGAACCGGACCTTTCAGTCCTCACCACGCAAGCTTTGGACTATATCCCACGCTGTTGGCGCCAACCGGTGTCAGCAGCTTTTCAATAAGCGCAGCATCTGGCGCATCCACGGGACCCAATTCATGGGCGTGGATCGAACCTGAGATAAACAAGAACCCTGCCCCGATTGTTTTTGCGCCCGTCGCGTCTGTGCGCGTGCTATCGCCAATCGCTAAGACGCGTTGATCGTTAGGTGCAATGCCGCGCGTTTCAGCCGCCAATTGAGCGGCTTTTTCATAGATTGGCGGATAAGGCTTGCCGGCCATAATCACATTGCCACCTACCTCATCATAAACGTCGGCAAGCGCGCCGCCGCAATAAACAAGCTCATCGCCAATTTCGACAAATTTGTCGGGATTTGCGCAAATGAATGGCAAATCGCGCCGTTTCCAATCGTGCACTTCCTCAGCATAATCCTCCGGCGTTTTGCCATATTCGAGGTCCGAGCAAACAATCGCCTTTGCATCTTCTAAAGCGCCGAACTTTACGTCGATCCCGTCAAAGATGCCGCCATCACTTTCCGGGCCCAAACGATAAATGGTTTGTCCCGCATAATCTGCGATCAGATCGCGGGTCACTTCGCCCGAACTCACAAGCGCATCAAACGCATCTTGCGGCACACCCATATCGAGAATTTCGGCAGTGATTTCAGCCGAAGGGCGCGGCGCGTTGGTGACCAAAATCACAGCCCCGCCTGTTTGGCGAAAACGTTGTAGCGCATCAACGGCCTGTTTATGCACCCGCTCACCATTGTGCACGACGCCCCAAACGTCGCAAAAAAGCGTGTTGAATTGGCTCGACAGGGCGCCAAGCCCAATGCGTTCAATCATTTTGGTTCCTTGGGTCTGGGCTCTGGATTAGCGTGCGGCGCGGCGTGAACCGGCTCCGGCAAGGTCGGGTCTTACAGGCGATGCGGGTGCGATGTGATCGCCCTGCGCGTATGGGATTTTGTCGTCCAATAGCTCGAGCACTTCTTGCTCTGAAGAGACATTGTCCATGATTAATCCAACGCCATAGCGCTCGACATAATCGGCGATATCAGCACGGTGATAATCAGTGTAGTGCAGCGGATTATCGATAAAGCGCTGCGCGTCTGCTTTCACATATTTCACACCACGCTCTGAATATTGCTGGAAGGACAAACGTAATGAGCTTGCCTCGCTCAAGCAAACGCCAGCGCCGGCGCGTACCAAATCAGCCAAAATCTGCTTCTCGGCTCCATCCAAAACGCTGAAGACGGGTTCTGGGATCATCAGCATGATGCTCACCGCCACCGCGCGATTTGAATTGAAGATGCCAGCAACGGTGTCCGCCCCTTCCGCATCACGCAACAATGATCGCGAAATCGGCACAAAAATTGTGGTTGGATCGCCAGTGATATTTGAACGGTGGACGATGTTGGCTGCCTGGCGCACCAAGAACTGCTCAAGCTGTGAAATTGTGCCAGTCAGATCATCGTGATGCAAAAACTCTTCTGCACTATGCAGTGAGCCATCATCTGCGAGCAGTTTTGGCATCAACTCATAACCAAGCGTTCGGCGCTGCGGCAGCGTCACGATGGGCTGCAAATATTGCTCGATTTGATTGTTCGCCAGCGCGCGCTGTACCATCTCGATGGGGAGATCCGGCTCAGGCTCGTTGATCACCTCGATCCCGCCCGTCTCAGTGGGTTCAGCGTGCATGGTGTAAGTGCCGCTTTGCGGTGGGGCCTTAGCCTGTGCTTCTTCCACTTCGGCAACGGCTTCGGCTAACTGGCGCACCACAGTGCCGAGCACAGAAACATCAGCTTCCAAATTGTCCGTGCGCTCTTTCATATTGAGGTCGGACAAAAAGGTCACCTGATCGCTCACGAGTTCGGTTGTTTTGGCGATGGTGGTGAGTTGGCGCGCGATTTCTTCGGTTTGCTTAACGAGATAATTCTCGGTTCGACGGCGAAACACGCCTTCAATAAACACAATGCCCGCAAGCAGCGCCACGACCGTTATCAAAAAGGCTTCGATCATCGTGAACCCGAGCGCAAAATAGGCGGTCACGCCAATGCTCAGGCACGCAATAGCCAAAAATAACAATACGATCGCACGCAAAACCGTTCGGGTCCTTCATTCTCAAGAGAATCCGCTCGCACCATCTTTAGCATTTCAAGCGCGGCCTTCAAAGCGCCGCGTGAAATGAGACAGGCGAAAACGCAGTTGAACACATTTTTTTTCAAAATTGCATCACTTACAAACGCTTTGTTTACCCTAATTGGCAAAAATCAATTTCAGCAGAATGCGAAAGTAAGACCCAGAATCGGGAGTACCGCCAGAATGCCAGTTGCTAATGGCACAGCATGTTCTACGCAAATTCTTGTTGTAGATCAGGACAGGTCTGTCCACCAAAATTGCGAAAAGTTCCTGTCTCGTCAATGGGATAGTGACGGCACATGTACTCAAGTGGATTGCGGACGCAGCGCCCAATCCACCCTTAAGTCGCACGAGTATGACGTCATCATTTGCGATCTTGATACAATTTCCGATTTGGATAGCGATAGCGAATCCGCCTTGTTGAAATTAACAAGTTTGGCGCCAGGAGCACTTGTACTTGCGCTGTCGAACGGCGGTTCTGTGTCGATGGCCATGGCTTGCATGCGCTCCGGTGCGCATGATTACTTCGCGAAACCGCTCAATCTACAAGTTGTATTTGAACGTATTGAAGAGCTTTCGTTGCGCCATGGCAAGCGCCGCCAGTTTGCGCAAACCAACACCCAAGCTGAAACCGTGGACTTTGAAGGTTTTGTCGGCGCATCGCCACAAATGAAAGTGATTTACGATCAAATCACCCGCATTGCCCCTTCTTCTGCACCTGTGTTCATCACAGGGGAAAGCGGCACTGGAAAAGAAGTCTGTGCCGAAGCGCTTCATGCGCGTTCGCCGCGCGCTGACAAGCGCTTTGTTGCCATCAACTGTGGCGCGATCCCGCGCGATTTGATGGAAAGCGAACTGTTTGGCGTTGTCAAAGGCGCATTCACAGGTGCTATGGAAGACCGTGCAGGCGCAGCTGAATTGGCCAATGGCGGGACGCTGTTCCTTGATGAAATTGGCGAGTTGGACTTAAGCCTACAAGCCAAGCTTTTGCGTTTCTTGCAAACCGGCACCATCAACCGTGTGGGCGATGCGATGCCGCGAGAGCTCGATGTGCGTATTATTTGCGCCACCAATCGCAACCCAATGCAAATGATCACCGATAAAGTGTTCCGTGAAGACTTGTTTTATCGCTTGCACGTCTTGCCGATCCATTTGCCGCCTCTGCGTCAGCGTCCGGCAGATATTATGCCGATTGCTGAGAACTTTCTTGCGCAATATGCAAGAGAAGAAGGCAAAAACTTTGTTGGGTTTGACCGCGAGACAGCAGAACGCTTTATGTCGCGAGATTGGCCGGGCAACGTACGGCAAGTTCAAAATCTCATTCGCCGCATCGTCGTGATGCATGATGACGAGTTGGTCACGTTGCGCATGGTGCGCTTGGCTGACATTGAGGCAAATGGAGCGCCGCAGCCGGTCCCGACAACGCATATGCCAAACCGTCACGCGCAAGAAGCCGTGCAGCAAATGCAACCGCTTTGGAAGCAAGAGCAAAAGATCATTGAAGATGCGCTGACCGCATTTGGTGGCAATATTTCACAAGCGGCTGCCGCGCTTGAAATCAGCCCATCAACGATCTACAGGAAAAAGCAAACCTGGGAAAAGCTTGAAGCTGAAGCCCTCGCCCGCTCTGTTTCTGCCGCTTAGCAAATGGAAAATCTTCGCTTTGCACAAGCAACCCAAGATGATTTGGAGTTGCTGGTTGATCTTCGCCTGAAAGCCATGCGCCCAAGCCTTGAGGCAATTGGTCGGTTTAACCCCGACCGCGCGCGCCAACGCTTTACGGACGAATACGAGCCAGAGCATACCCGCCTGATCCTTCAGAATGGCAAGTTTGTCGGCTGTTTTGCGCTATTGCCGCGCGACAAACATCTATATCTTGGTCATTTCTACTTGCTGCCGGAGACCCAAGGGCGTGGCATCGGCAAGTTCGTGATGGGCGAGCTTCTCGGTGTTACAAAAGCGCTCAAGCAACCTTATCGTATTGGAAAATAGCCCCGCCATTTCCTTTTATGAGCAGTTCGGCTTTGAGATTAGCGAACAAGATGGTGTCGATATCACAATGGAATGGTCGCCTACTCGCTCATCTTGATCTCAAGATCACCAAAACGAATTTCGATACCAGATTGCGCCGTCACGCTTAGCCGACGATTTTTCGACCCCACGGACCAATTGCGTGGCAGTTCAATCTCGAACGTTTCCTGCCAGTCACTGAGCGCCAAGTCACCGACCAGCTGATCATCGAGCCAAAACTCCACTTTTTCAAGCGTGCTCGCAGGCTCCCTGGAAATTGTACCGGAGATGCGCGCAATTTGTGTGCGCGGCAACGTGTAGACGCGGACTTCCGACGCACCAGCATCTTTAAAGCTTCTTTCTGCCCGCAGATTAGTTGCTTTAAATATCTTAATCGGTGGCATCGCCAACTGATCGCCGCGTTTCACTTCAACGGCATGAATCAATTCAACGCTGTCAAAAAAGGACGACAAACCATCGATCACGCTTTGCTCTGAGTGCATCACTGCTGCCACATAGGCTGTTTTGCCAACATGATCGAGCAAATCAATATTGAAGGCGATGTTGCGCGGATCATCCGTTAAACAGGCAAGCGGCAGGCGTCCGCGCACCACATTGTCGATTTGACCACATTCTGTCCAGTGATAGCCCGCTATGATGGTGTTTGGATCGTCAAACACTTCGTTTTCTTCGAAATAGGTTTCAAGCGCGTTCCAACGCAAAGCCCCATTTGTCGGGTCGTTTGTTTGTTGGTTTGCTGGAAACAAAAAAGTTGCCCACCCGCTGGCTGTATGGGTGATCAAAACAACCATGATCAATGTGCTGAGCGCAGTGCTTATGCCAAGCCATGCGCGGACAAATTGCTTTCGCTTTTCCCAAACAATGGCAGCCGTCGCGCCAAGAATGGGGAACAGCATCATATAGCCCGGCGCCTGCCAGTGAAAATGAAACTGCGTTTCTGACCAAGCGGCCACCAAGGTGAAAAACAAAATTGGACCATGGGCCAGCATGA
The DNA here is from genome assembly GCA_913055925.1 of uncultured Maritalea sp. GTDB lineage: Bacteria > Pseudomonadota > Alphaproteobacteria > Rhizobiales > Devosiaceae > Maritalea. Next base: position 16,487 of record CAJXLH010000008.1, read on the forward strand.
CAAAGAAGAATGCCATGCCCTTTGGCGTTGCATCCGGATATGCGCTAGCACTGCCTTTAAGTAGTGTACGTGCACCGACCCAAAGCGCGGGCAACGCAATCCATGGTGTCATGTAACTCAGTTGTCCCCAAACCATGCGCAGCAAGCGGCTAACGTTAAACTCGTCGCCCAAAGCGCGCCCACCTTGAAAAGCAAAAGATGCCCAATCATTTTGCGCATTCCAGATAACAACTGGCAGCGAAACAAGCGCCGCAATCAGCACGGCCAAATATGGTCCGGGGTTTAAAATCCATTTGCGCGCATCTTTATTAAAGATCGTGAAAAGCCCTGCACCATAAAGCAAAAATACCGCGTGATATTTGCTCATAAAAGTGAGCCCCAGCGCAACGCCAATAAGCGCCCAGCTCGCTATGTCGCTCCGTTTTTTGGAACCGAAAAACACATCCATCAAGAGCCACACTGTGACCAGCCATAAAAGCGTTAGCGGCGCTTCGGGTTGCATCCAGGAGCCGATGGACAAGGTGAACAATATCGGGATATTTGCAATGATTGCGGTAAAAAGCCCTGCCCGTTCGGAATGGAAACGCGCGCCAATCCGATAAAACATCCATGTCGCAGCGGCGAACATGCCAATAAACGGCAGGCGCAACACAAGTGCGGCTTCGCTGCCGGTCAGCGTTTTGGTGAGCCAGATGATCCAAATGAAAATCGGCGGCTGATCAAAATAGCCTAAATGTAACTGACGCGCTGAGCTGAGATAATAGGCTTCGCCGATCACTAGATCGATGGTGGCCGCGCCCCAAATGCGAAATAGCGCGGTAACAATAATGACCAACAACACCCAGTTTCGCGCCGAACCATTCGGGGCAAATAGAGAGTGTCTTTGGTCATTCATCGTCATTTAAAGTGACTTACGCCAAGTGAAAATGCGGGTCATGGCATAGTTAAACACCATGGAAATGATGATGCCCGCAATTGCCGCCAGATAGAACAAGGAGTTTTGTTCGAAGATAAAGGCCGCCACCGAGACATTGGCAATCGCAGGGATGGCGCAGACAGCATAGAAACTCAAAAGACCACGCCAGTAGTCACGGCCCTTTAGTTGCGTATCCGCATAGGTGAAGATGTTGTTCAAATGATAGTTCGAGGTCATCGCCACCAAGGTTGCCGCCACCTGTGAATTGGTGAAGTTAAACCCAAGCATTTGCGCGAAAATCGTCAGCGCCACCAAATGCACCAGCACGCCGAATGCGCCTACACCGGCAAATAGCACAAAGCTGATCGGCAAAATGCCACCAGAGATTTTTGAAACTGCCAATCCAAGGAATTGGATTGCAATCAACGGGCTCATTTTGCTTTCACCATCATGGCGCGCGCGGAACTTAAAGCCCACCTCGCCAATGTCGAGCGGTTTGCCAATATTACGCGCGGTTGCGATGATATCGAGAAGGATTTTAAACCCTTCGTCCGAAAGCTTGGGCGCAACTTGTTCAAAGCGCTCCCGCTTGAGCATAAAGAAGCCAGTCATCGGGTCGGAAATTTTGGTGCCTGTCACCACGTTGGCAATTGCGTTGGCAACGTTAGAGCCCATCTCGCGAAATTTGGTCAGCCCTTCTTCAGCAGTTTCGCCACCTAAAAAGCGTGAGCCCAATACCAAGTCTTTGCCCGCTTGGATTTGCTCCAACATTTGCGGTAAAATTCGTTCATCGTGCTGTAAGTCCGCATCCATAACCGCAACGATTGGTGCGTTGCTGGACGCCATGCCTTCAATACAAGCTGACGAGAGGCCGCGTCGACCAATGCGCTTAATGCAGTGCACATTCGGTTTGGTCGTGCCAAGTTCCTTGACCACATCGGCCGTGCCGTCTGGGCTATTGTCATCCACAAAGGTGACTTCCCACGCGATGTCTGCCAACACGGCTTCCAGCTTTTCCACCAAAAGCGCAACATTGCCAGCTTCGTTAAATGTCGGCACAACGAGCGAGAGCAAAGGTGAAGCTTTGTCTGTGTCGTTATTTTGCGACGCGTTGGTTTCCGTCATGCGGTCCATATTCCGGTCAAAGTCCTGAATTAAAAATTTGCGCGACAGCCATACGAAAATCACGACCAAAAGGCAATCGCCGCCGCACCATTTCCCGTTAGGACTTATCCCCGCCCCTCTACCACACCTTGATTGGCGGATCGCCCAGCGGCTAAGGGAAAATTTTGAAAAACTTGAAAAAAGTTCTCTGACTTATCCTTGACTCTCACCAACGCCCTTATTATCTCTGTCGGACTGTTTGTTAGCACTCACTTTTCGAGAGTGCTAATGAGACAGCCAAATTGACACTCAATTGAATGAAAAATTGAAGGAACGAACATGAGCTTCCGTCCACTTCACGACCGTGTAGTCGTACGTCGTGTCGATTCTGAAGAAAAAACTTCAGGCGGCATCATCATTCCAGACTCTGCAAAAGAAAAGCCTTCTGAAGGTGAAGTTGTTTCTGTTGGCGCAGGCGCGCGCGACGAAAGCGGCAAAGTGCAGGCACTAGACGTTAAAGCTGGCGACCGCGTGTTGTTCGGCAAATGGTCTGGCACCGAAGTAAAGATCGACGGTGAAGACCTTTTGATCATGAAAGAAAGCGACATCATGGGCGTAATCGAAGGCTAATTGAGCCCTTCGCATTCCCCCATTCCTCACATTTAGGAGATAGAAGAATATGTCCGCTAAGGAAGTAAAGTTTTCAACTGAAGCACGCGACAAGATGTTGGCTGGCGTCAACGTACTTGCAAACGCTGTTAAAGTGACACTTGGCCCAAAGGGTCGTAACGTTGTTATCGACAAGTCATTTGGCGCACCACGCATCACTAAAGATGGCGTGACAGTTGCGAAAGAAATCGACCTCGAAGATAAGTTTGAGAACATGGGCGCGCAAATGGTGCGCACTGTTGCCTCAAAAACTAACGACATCGCTGGCGACGGCACAACAACATCAACAGTGTTGACACAAGCCATCGTAAACGAAGGCGCTAAAGTTGTTGCTGCTGGTCTTAACCCAATGGACCTTAAGCGCGGCATAGATCTAGCTGTTGCTGAAGTTGTTGAAAAGCTTGCGAAAAGCGCAACAAAAATCACAACATCTGCTGAAGTTGCTCAGGTTGGTACAATTTCTGCAAACGGCGAAAAGCAAATCGGTGACGATATTGCTGAAGCTATGCAGCGCGTTGGCAACGAAGGCGTGATCACAGTTGAAGAAGCAAAGTCTTTGGAAACTGAGCTAGACGTTGTTGAAGGTATGCAGTTCGACCGCGGTTACCTTTCACCATATTTCTGCACAAACACAGAAAAAATGATCGCTGACTTGGAAGACCCATATATCTTGTTGTTTGAGAAAAAACTCTCAAACCTACAAGCTATGCTTCCAATCCTTGAATCAGTTGTTCAGTCTTCACGCCCACTTCTCATCATCGCTGAAGATGTTGAAGGCGAAGCGTTGGCAACATTGGTTGTGAACCGCTTGCGTGGTGGCTTGAAAGTTGCTGCTGTTAAAGCACCTGGTTTTGGTGACCGTCGTAAAGCAATGCTTGAAGACATCGCGATCCTAACTGGTGGCCAAGTGATTTCTGAAGAACTCGGCATCAAGCTTGAAAGCGTAACTTTGGACATGCTCGGCACTGCGAAGAAAGTTGAGATCACCAAAGAAACAACAACTATCGTTGATGGCGCTGGCTCAAACGACGACATCGAAGGTCGCGTTGGTCAGATCAAAGCGCAAATCGAAGAAACATCTTCAGATTACGACCGCGAGAAACTTCAAGAGCGTTTGGCGAAACTCGCTGGCGGTGTTGCAGTGATCAAAGTTGGCGGCGCAACAGAAGTTGAAGTGAAAGAGCGTAAAGACCGCGTTGATGATGCGTTGAACGCAACACGCGCTGCGGTTGAAGAAGGCATCGTTGCTGGTGGTGGCGTTGCATTGCTTCGCGCTTCTGCTGACCTTGCTGCTAAAGGCGAAAATGCTGACCAAGACGCTGGCATCAAAATCGTTCAGCGTGCGCTTCAAGCTCCTATCCGTCAGATCGTTGAAAACGCAGGCGACGAAGGCTCTGTGGTTGTTGGTAAGATCCTTGAAAACTCAAGCGCAACTTACGGCTACAACGCACAGTCTGGCGAATATGGCGACATGATCGAAATGGGCATCGTTGACCCAGTGAAAGTTGTGCGTACAGCTCTTCAAGACGCAGCATCAGTTGCTGGCTTGTTGGTCACAACAGAAGCTATGGTTGCCGAAATCCCAGCTCCAGCAGCACCTGCTGGCGGCGCACCTGACATGGGTGGCATGGGCGGCATGGGCGGCATGGGCTTCTAAGCCAGCTACTCATTTGTCTGTTAGAATTAAGGGCGGTCGCGAGACCGCCCTTTTTTTGTTTGGGGTGCGGAGAGTAATTTGCGGTTTGGCGGATGCTGCAGTTTTTTGAGCGCCGCCGTTGGTCGCTGCGCTCCCGACCCCGGCACCCCCGCCAATTGGTGCTCATCATTTGTGCAGAGCAAACTACTCCATACACCCGTCATTCCCGCGAAGGCGGGAATCCAGGCAGGAACATCAACAAACACTCCCGCTGCAATTTTCGGATAATCACAGCTGATGTCAGCGGCTTCGTGTGGTGTAACGACATACCGAGGCCGCTTGTGACTGACCTTGAAAGCGACCTTAATCTGATTTGCAAATTATGGTTAGAGGGAGTGCGGCAACGCCGGAACGTGGCTAGGCTTGTACGTGATATCGCATAAAATATGTAAAGTTCTCAGCTATCTTCCGAGGTTTATGATCCACCGATTCTTGTTCTTTTTCACTTGAGCAATTATGCTCAATTACAAATACTTATGGAAATTATTGGAGTTCGTTGTGAGAGACAATCCTCTACCAGAACTGTCGGAGCTAACAACTACTTTTACGGAAACGGAAGACGATCAAGTTTCACTTACCGCTTACCAGCTATTTGGAGAAACTGAACTCACATGCGAATTCCAAAACTATATCCTTTCTTTAAATCGAGCTTATTTATCAGTAACTGCTGAGGGGATGAAGATGATTACGGAGACCCGTTTCAACTACCTTGTACGCAGTCCAGTAAGCGAACAGAGTCATAAAGTTGAGAGATCTATTTCTAGCGCTGCTGAGTCAGCTGTAGGTCTTGACGCGAATGTATCAACCACAAATTCTAAACCAAAAATCGGCGCAGGTGTTTTTGGTTCGAAAAAGAATACAAACAAGGATTCCTCAATTGTCGCAGTCGAAACTAAAGAAAGTGCACAATTCAAACGTGTTGTTGCAAGAGGTGATTCGACCTGGGAAATCCGTGGAATGGTGGGTGTCGACCCAATCCTCGATGGCGCGTATTTAGCCGGGGAAGAATTGGCCAGATTTGAACGCTACTCGATGAACCACGCAAATCGTACGTACGCCCAAGTCACTACATTCGCAAAACAACGCGACATCAATGTGAATACGCTTGATGGCAAAAAGCTAGGTAGGCTTGGTCCTCAAAAGAACCGCACTAAATCAAGAATACACGATATTTTGATAGCAAAGTTCATTCATACTGAAGTCAATCCTCAATTGAAGTATGCAGGTCACGTGCAGCTTTCAATGACTGAGTACGAAAATGAGTAGTTACTTAGCTGGCATCGAGCTTACAAAAGAAGAGCAAGATACAATTGCTAGTGTCTCAAATGCGGATACCGACAATTTTCAGCAATTGGCGATTTTGGCTGGTTTGGACAAAACTACAGATTTTAAACATTCAAATTTGGCAGGCGTCGATTTTTCTAACTCGGATTTATCTGGTTTTGACTTTACCGGTGCAGATTTGCGTGGAGCTATTGGTTCCAACGTTAAATGGGACAACGCCACTTGTTTTGTAAATGCCGATATTGACGCTTCTATTTTTGCCCACGAAGTCAAAACAAGAGCACTGTTCAAAAAATTTCCTGACTTAGATAGGCAACTTCAACTCGTAAAACGAATGTACTGGACTAGCCAAATCGACTGGATTTCGAATGAGCTTGATAAAAAAAACTATCGTGGCTCTGACGAGCTACTGTCGATGGCGACTAGGCTATTGGAAACGGTAGAAGATGATTATGTCAAGGAAAACATTTACTTCTTTACAGCTAAAGCAAACCGACTAGAAGGCAATTCTCACCGAAACTATTTGTTCGACCAACTCCGAAAAACGGAAATTCGAGCTAAAGATTTCATGATGATATTTCGAAGTGTGTTATCGTTTTATTCACGAGACAAAACGACCATTAGTCTGCTCACCGGACTTTTAAAACACCCTGACGTCAAAACTAGGCTTTCTGTTTATAAGGCTATATTAGGATCACCATTTGCAAGAGATCATTACGAGCGAGTGGACACGCTAGTAGCAGATGAGCCGGACGTTTCGATCCGACGCTACTATCTCGATATGCGTTCCAGATTGCTTTCGGCGAACCTTCGAAGAGCACTTAGATATCCAGAAAAGTCTACGATTATCGACTTTAATGTTCCCATCACTGACGGCGTAATTGAGAGTATTACAAGAGATTGGGTAGATGAACTAGCTGCAAATTGGACAATTCCGCGCAAAGGCGATCTAGGTTATGAATTGTGGCGACTAGACGAAAGAAAAAAAGAGCAGCTTGAGCACAGAACACGTCTAGCAAAGGAAGTCTTTTCGGGGCTTTATAGCGAAGGTGTCCCGTTCCAATTACAGTTTAACTGACACTTATCCCGCCCCTCAAACCTGTGAGACACTACCATCTTCTTTCGATTAGCCACGGAGTTTGATGACGAGCAGGAAGTGGTCGGGTGACGCAATGGGTTTCATGCCCGTCGCACAAACCGTTGGA
>CAJXLH010000009.1 GCA_913055925.1 uncultured Maritalea sp.
CGCTGATCGCGATACTATTGAAGGTAATGCAGGCGACGATCGGCTGTTTGGCGGCACGGGCGATGATGATCTATTTGGTGGTGTCGGCAATGATACGCTCGTTGGAGGAGCAGGAAACGACTTGCTTGACGGCGATCTTGGTTCCGACACTTTCGTCTTTGCTGAAAATGCTGGCGCAGACACAATTTCTGATTTTGCTGCGGGTACGGGTTATGAAGATGTCATTGAATTGAACGGTATCGCTGGCCTAAGTGATTTTGCTTCTGTTTTGCTGGCAGCTTCAGATGATGGGGTTAACACCACCATTGATCTTGGGTCAGGCAACAATATCAAATTATTGAACGTTCTTGAGAGTGAACTGAACGCAGACGACTTTAGATTTGTGTAACAAGTTGTATCGGCTGAGTAAGAGTTGTGCGTAGACAAACAAATCGTTGGCAAGGGATTTCCCGCAAACTGAACACTCTTCGGGGTGCGTTTGCCGGCATCGCTCTTGTAAGTCTGTTCATCAACGTTTTGATGCTGACCGGTCCAATGTTCATGCTGCAAGTCTATGATCGGGTCCTGGCGAGTGGCTCAGTCCCGACACTGGTTGTACTTGGCGGATTAACAGCTGCTCTGTTTTTATTTTACGGACTGCTTGATGGTCTGCGAGGACGTGCGTTGCTCAGAATTGGTCAGCGTGTTGACACTCAGCTGAGCGGCGAGGCGTTCGAAATCTCAACGCTCGCGCCAATAGTTGTAGGTCAAAAATCAGGCCAGGTTCGACCTGTGCAAGATATTGACGGACTACGGACGTTCCTTTCTGGACCGGGACCATCGGCGATTTTCGACTTGCCTTGGATGCCACTTTATCTCGCGGTGGTTTTTCTCTTCCATCCTTTGCTGGGTTGGTTTGCATTTTCAGGCGGCCTGCTTCTTTGTATCTTGATCGCGTTAAAGGAAGTTTTTTCGCGCCGCCCTTCCAAGGAAGCGGCGCAAGAAGCGACACGGCGATCGGGATTTGTGGAAATGGCCCGTGCGAATGCTGAAGCAATCCAGTCGATGGGAATGCTTGCAAGGTTGCGCCAACAATGGAGCAAACAGAACCAGGAATACTTGCAAAAGCAACGTAGTTCGAACGATGTTACCAACCTTTTTAGCACGTCGACCAAAACGGTACGCTTCTTGATGCAATCTGGCATTTTGGGCTTAGGGGCATGGCTCGCAATTCAACAGCAAGTGTCGCCTGGGATAATGATCGCAGCATCGATCATGATGTCGCGCGCGTTGGCACCAATTGAACAGGCCGTTGCACATTGGTCAAGTCTGGTAGCCGCCCGACAAAGCTACCAGCGGCTAAAACAATATATAGAGGGTAGGGCGGCCGATCCGGATCTATTGAATATTACGCGCCCAAAGCACAAGTTGAGTGTTGAGGCGCTGAATTGTGCCCCGATTGGCGTAAATGTACCTTATGTGCGCAACATTTCGTTTGAGCTCAAATCAGGCGATGGGCTCGGCATCATTGGCCCGTCGGGGTCGGGGAAGTCCACCTTGGCACGTGCCATTGTCGGCATAACATCGTCCTTGCAAGGCTCTGTGAGGTTGGATGGGTCGACCTTGGATCAATGGGCAGCGGACGTTCGCAGTTCATTCGTTGGTTATTTGCCGCAGGACGTTCAACTGCTTGACGGAACTATCGCCCAAAACATCTCACGCTTTGCTGAAGAAGCTGACGACAACTTGGTTGTTGAGGCAGCGAGGACAGCAGATGTCCACGAACTGATCGCATCTTTGCCAGATGGCTACAATACATTGATTGGATCAGGAGGATATGGTTTGTCGGCTGGTCAGCGGCAGCGTGTTGCTTTGGCACGTGCAATTTATGACAACCCATTTCTAGTCGTATTGGATGAACCAAATTCAAACCTTGATGCAGATGGCGAAGCAGCGCTTTCAAACGCGATCAAATCGATACGGAAATCAGGTTCGATTGTCGTTGTCGTTGCGCACCGTCCGAGCGCTATTGCGAGCGTCGACAAAATTCTTTGTATGAAGGAAGGATTACAAACAAACTTTGGACCAAAAGAAGAAGTGCTGCGCCAATCACTAGCGCCCGTCGCAGACCGAGAGGCGGGCTGACACCATGGACCAAACGTTTGATGAAAGCTTGGGTAAAAGCATAACCAGAACCATCATATTTATGCTGGGGCTTGTTGTTCTCCTATTTGGTGGCGCGTTGGCATGGGCCAATCATTTTACTATTTCTGGCGCCGTCATTGCCTCTGGGTCTGTCGTTGTTGAAACAAACGTCAAGCATATTCAACACCAAGAAGGAGGGGTAGTTAAATCGATTTTGGTCGACAACAGCGACATTGTTCGAGCAGGTGATGTTTTGCTCAAGCTTGACGATCAATCCATCGGCGCAACCCGTTCCATTCTCGAAGTTCGGCTTAATGACTTGAAGGCTCAAGAGTCTCGGCTACTTGCAGAACGAGACCGTGCAGATAAGATCGTGTTCGATGGAGTCGACCCAGAAGACGATGTGGTGGCATCGGAGTTTCGTACAAGTCAGAATGAGCTGTTCCACGCTCGTAAGAACCGGCTCATCAACGAAAAAAGCCAACTGCGAGAGCAGATCGCGCAATTGGAAAATACAATCCTTGGATACAAAGCACAACTCAACGCACGCATTGTGCAATCGGACCTAGTATCCGGTGAATTGGACGATGTACGAAAGCTTTACGATCAAAAACTGGTCACTGTTGGCCGAGTGCTGGACTTGGAACGTGAGGTTCTCCAGCTTGAAGCAAACATCGGTGATCTCAATGCAAAGATTGCGCAACAAAGACAGGCAATTGCGGAAAAAGAAATCCTGCTTCTGCAAGTTGATGAGAATTTTTCGACACGAGTGTTGGAAGCACTCGCAGCTGTTCAAAGTGAGATCTCGAGCCTGAGCGAAGAACTCGTTGCCGTAAATGACCAGATTAAACGTTTGGCAATTGTGGCGCCAAAAGGCGGCGTGATTCACGACTTGGCAATTCATACGATCGGAGCCGTAGTTGCGCCTGGTGAACGACTTCTATCCATCGTGCCGAGCGACGATGAGTTGATTATAGAAGTCAAAATCGAACCGTCGAGCATCAATCAACTGTACTTGTCACAGTCGGCAAATCTTCGTTTTCCGAGCCTTGATCCACGGACGACGCCGGAACTAGTCGGCACTATTAACTCTATTTCACCGGACCTGTTGCTGGACCAAATAACTGGACAGCAGTTCTACCAAGTTCGTTTGAAAATACCATCAAGTGAACTTAGCAAGTTAGGCGAGCAACGTATTGTTTCCGGTATGCCTGTTGAAGCCTTCGTGAAGACTGCGGACAGGACAGTACTGACCTATCTCATCAAACCATTGGCCGACCAAATTGCTCACTCCATGCGCGAAAGGTAGCAGCTGCATCGGTTACAATCGGCCCAAAGCGGACATTGCAATTGACAGCTTTGTTAGCGATGAAGTGAATCAAACTCGTTGTGATGTTCCATGCCTTAGACGGTGGGTCCTAACGGATCTTAATGCTTTTTGTATCATGTGAGCTTGCTTCTCAGAGAGAGACAACTCATTTGCCAATCTGCAGTCCGCAAGTTCAAAATTTGCCGCTTCGGGTGATTTCGATTTGGGAAACTTCCGTATGAACTCATAAAATTGTGATTCTGTAGGACGTTGGTAGTGAATAGGTACGCCCCAGAATTTTTTTGGCGTCAGCTCAAGTACACCGCCACCATAAAATCTCCTATCCATTTCGCAAAACAGTAGTGCCAAACTGTTGTAAAATGAGAATGAAAGGTCTCGCATCGAAAATCCTTTGCGCATCGTGACCTGTTATGCAGTATCTGTCACGAGAACTTGCACTTGATTGATGCTCAATCTTGGGAAGCTGTGTGACCGTTTGAAAAATATCCCATCAGATGCTTCGACAATGGGAATGTTATACCACGGCGAACGATGGCCTCTGATCGAGGCCGGCTTTTTCGCCTTCGCTGATGTAGTTTAGCGCTTCTTCAGATAGAGGTGGTGCACCGTCACGAACAAAATCTAATAGGAAAGCTGGTTCGCGTCTTGATATCTCGGACAGTTCGTCTTCTGAGAAAATGGGATCTGACGGAAGAAATGCACCTTTCTTCAGGATGGGGCGCGCCCAGCTCTCCAGTCGTTTTTCGACGATTTCGTTTGCCCTGAGAATGAAGAAATCATTCGCAGCCGAGACTATTCCGGCAGAACTTGTCGCATAGTCGCCAAGTGTTTTCAGACTAAAGCGGAGCTTGTGAAACAAAGCCGCCGTCTCATCATCGAATTAAACTGAGTTATGATCGACGGAATTTGCCCGTTTGCCGCTGAGTTGTATGCTACGGGACCTTATGGGTTGAAGCTTAGCAAGTGATTTTACTGAGCTGAGCGTCAACCCAGGCTTTGTTTCCGACGTTGCTTTCGATGCAACAAGTGCGACAGCGTCCTGATCAAGCTTACGGAATGCTTTGTCGTGAGGCGTAAGTATCTCAACGGTTTCAAAGTTTTCTACGAGAAAAGACTGTAGAAATTGGCCATATTTCACGTTTAAGAGTTCATAGGGAACTGCGAAGGCCAGGACTCCGTTATCGGACAAGAGCATATTCGAAGCCACAACGAACGCTGCCCAGGCATTCTTGAGTTCAAAAAGCGGATATTGTGCGATCTGGCTTAGGTCTTGAATATTTTTTCAACTCGTCACCGAAATTGTGGCGCCTAATGTAAGACGGATGTGTGAGTGTCGTGTCTGTGCTTTGCAGAAATGTCAACTTATTGCTTTGCTCTTATATCACAAATACGCATAATTTTCGTTATGGAACTTTTTCCAAAATGGTAGTTTGCGTAGGCACGCAAGTTAAATGTTCCGTTTGAGAGATCCGTCTCCATATTCTTCCTAAACTAGCGGTAATCGAAATCGAGTGAAACGAACTCAGCCCAACTATGTTTTGGAGATCGATGCCTACGCACTATTGTTTACGTGTCCTCTTCCTCGATTCCGCAGAAACTACGGATTGTCGTACCACGGTTCGCATCGATGGTTTTAACGTAGTTCTGAGTGTTTATTCCTGGCTCTCATGAATATTTGTTCAATGCCATTTTCTTACAGCTTATCTTGCCACGCGAGCTTACAATCTGAATGCGCATGTCTAAAACGATAAGATGACTCACCAGCTCACCAGCAAATATTCCGAGAACGCGAACTCAACAAAAACTCTCTCGAGTCGGATGAGAAAGCGGATAAGGAAATCAAGGCTGAACCTGAACGCATTTAGATTGGTGAGCTCTTAAAACACGGTTCACATGTAGCGGACAAAAAGCGGACAGCTTGCGGACAAAAAGCGGGCAATCCCCGTAACGTCTTGAAAAATATGCGAAATTTAGTTTCCTCACAAATTGACCCAAGAACTCGCCAAAAAACGCAAGGAAACCGGGCCTTTGGACCGGTTTGCAGTCAGCTGCGTTCCGTGTGTCTCAAAAATGGAAACAGAGTGCCCCATTTTTCTATTGAAAGAAAAGTAGGCCTCTCCCGCGTGGGTAGATGGCCTGCGATTTTAACTCGCGGCACACTCGTTGCCGCACTATTTTCATCGCTGAATTTTCAGCCAACTTTGTCGTTCGCTGACGGATTGTGCGACAATGACAATTTCGATCTCAAACCAAAATTTATCACTTCGCAAGTTTGGCATTTTGGCGTCTAAAGGTGTTTTAATATCTCTTGAGTTCTTGGGAGGCGCTTAAGTGAATTCTCGATGAATTTACGCCAACGTCTGCCCGTTTCCAAGGCCTAGTTATATGCTGTGGCCAAATCATCTGGACGATCTTCAACCATAGCCTCGACTAAAAATGCCGCTCGTTCGCGGCCTTTCGATGCCTTTAATTGATCCGCGCTACCACGTCGACGAGCAGCGACAATTAGCTTATGGACAGCAAATTTTTCCGGCCTTTGCACCTGTACAAGAATGCCAGATCTATAGATTGCTGCGGCGTAGATTGGATCCGCGACCAAATAATTGAGGTAGTTTAGGGCTTGTGCATTTTCACCCAATGCTGGCAACTCTCGGACGATTTCTTGTCCAAATGCTGGCGTCAGGAACTCTACTAATTGGCCGCTGCCTCCTTGTGCCCAACGCCATGTTTTGCTTGGATCGATGTCGGGTACTGGATCGAACTTTAGAGCAGAAAATGGGTCAGCTAGAGCTGGGTCTACTTTGTCTTTGAGTGCTAAACTCAACCTCTCAAATTGAGCGATGTCGATATCACCAGTATTGGCCATCCCGCCCAAAGGCAATCGAACGCCAAGCTCCCCCTCATATAGTCGGAAAGCGTTTGTGCCAACCAATGTACCCCCTAGTCGAAATGTGCCAGCACCTGCCATAGCTGACAAAACTGAACCAGTTACCCGGTCGGTTGGTGTCATGCCTTCCGCGCGCTGCAATCTGACCAATCGCGAGCGTTCTAGTCACCGCATCTTAGCCGTCGCGCGCAATTCTTCAATCCGCTCAACACGCGTGCGCGTTTCTTCATTGTCTTCGCCAATATAGAAAAATCGCATGTCGCGTCCAACGCGACGTGTGGCATACCAGTACGCTTTGTCGCCACGCAACTTTAGTGTTGGCTTACCCTCGACACCTGCTGCGGGTTCACTCGCAACAATCTTCCTAAGTCTGTGTATGCGCTCGTCGCAATGCTACTTAATTCGAGCATGCCAATCAATTTCATCTTTTGCGTGGCACGAGCATGCCTATCAAAAAGTAAAATTGCTAGGCACATTCGCTCACTAGTCCGAACTCCAATCGAAAAACCGTAAACACTCTATGATGTCCATCAAATTGAACGACTAGGAATTGAGTAGTAACTGGCCGTCGTTACGCCCGCGCTTTTTCAAACGCGGCCCAGGCTTTTTCGAAAGCGTCGAAATCAAAGCCTTCTTCTCGTGCAGGGCCGAGGACGATGTGTTCGTTTTCGAGCAGTTGATTTATGGCGTTTTCGAGATTGGGCACAACGTCTTTGGGGATGTTTACTGCGCCGTGTTGGTCGGCGTGAAGGAGATCGCCGGGCTGGACGGTCATGCCGCAAATGCTCACTTCTTTATCAAATGATTTGACGTGCACGAAACCGTGGCTGGGGCCAATGGAACCGGCAAGTACAGGAAAATCTGGCGCCATATCGTCTAGGTCCCGCATCACTGAATTTGTGACGACACCTGAGATGCCAAATCCTTTGTGGACGGTTGTGTTGATTTCGCCCCAATAAGCGCCAATGCAATTTGGAAAATCTGTATCTTCGATCACCGTTACAGCAGGACCATTTACGTCCGCCATGTAGCGGTAGTAGTCCATTCGTCGGGCGCGGATGGTGTCGGCATCTTCCTTGGGGGGCTCAACCGCCGCAATTTGAGCAGTTTTGGCAAAGCCGACCATCACTTTTTTGCCGTTGCCGGCAAACTGCATGGTTTGCCGGGTGAAGTTGGCGAAGCCGCGCTGGCCTTGCGCCACTTCAATGGCGTTGCAAACGGTCGGCGTATCGACACGGTTGAGAAGTTCGTAAAGTGACTTTTCCATTATGTAGCCAACCAGTTTTGAAGCGCTTTGTTTGTTTCGGTGGGTTTTTCCAATGTGGGGAGATGCCCTGCATCGGGGATGATTTCCAGAACGCTGCCTTTAATCAAATCATGCATCATAACGTGGCGTTCAATTGGGCAAAGCTGATCATTTTCACCGCACATGATCAAAGTCGGTACATTTACCGCTTTGAGCGTTTCACATTGGTCGGGACGATCACGTAGCGCTCGTGATTGAGATTTGAACGCGGCTGCGCCTTTGGCCTCTGCCATTTCAACACAGGTCGCGACAATCGCCGGATGATCTGCGGGATTATCGACATATTTTGGGATGAAAGTGTCGCGCATCATGTCTAGCAATTGGCCATTTTCGGCGCGCTCGATTTGGGCTGCCCGTCCCTCCGCGACCGCAGATAACTCTGCGCGTGGGTTCGTGTCGAGCAATGCCAACCTATCAATACGCTCCGGTGCCAAACGCCACATTTCCATGGCGATGATGCCGCCCATGGAAAGCCCAACTAGCGCAAAGCGCGGTGGCGCGTGGGCGAGTATGTTAGACGCGATTTCACTGATGGTATTGAGATTTGGAACCGCTGCAATTTGCACGCTCAAGTGGGCTGAGAAGGCATCAAGTTGCGGGGCGAACAATCGCACATCGCACATCATGCCCGGAACAAAAAGCAGCGGTGTGCTCATGTCTATACCTTTAGCGTTGGGCCAGCAGGGTCTGCTGTGTTGCGCACACGGTAAAGGCTGGCTTCGCCGCTCATCGAAGGCTGTAAACGGCGCTCGAGCCCCGGCGGCACCGCGCAGGTGTCACCTGGAGCCAAAATGGCTTCACCGCCATCCCAGTTCAACTTCCAATGGCCGCGCATGATCATCAAAATCTCATGTTGATCCGTGGAATAATTCTCATCTGGCAAAGATTGGTGCGAGACAAAGTCGACGTCAAAACCCGGCCGATCCACAAGCAAGGCGTCATCGCCAATCACTTTTGCTGGACCATCTTTTGCGAGCGCCATCATGTCCCAATAACGAGCGACATAGTTTGGAAGCACGTCTTTAACCGGCACCTCTGGGAACGCTTTTAGTTCTTCATCCGTTAGGGTCGGCATTGGCGCGATGCCATCAGGTAAGGACTGGCCCTTTTTCGTGTCATAGAGCACGCCATTTTCACCCAAGACCAGACCATGATCTTTCGCGTCTTCAATGACTTGTGGCGCCCAAATCACGCCGCCGCCAGCGTCATCACCGCCAAGAATGGCCATGATCATGCCGTAGTCGGTGCCAATATTTTCAAATCCACGGAAAATACCAGTCGGAATATTGAAGATATCTCCCTCTTCCAACACCACTTCACCTGCATCGCCCCAACGTCCCCAGAAGAAGCGCCAGCGACCCTTAAGGACATAAAACACTTCCGCTGTGCGGTGGGAGTGCAACGAATTGCGGCACTTTGGTGGTTGGCCCGCCGCGCCGATATTAAAACCGGGCGTGTCTTTGATGTGGACATGCTGGTCGGGGCTTTCCGACACGCCGCCGCCAATGATCGTGAAGTTTTCCTTCTGGTCAGAACCCGGCGTGTGCGCGTCGATAAAAGCCGTTTTGCACGGTTTTAGTTCGCCATATCTGACGATCCGTTTTTCCATTTCTTGCGGGGTCATAACTCACCTGTTTGTAATAGGATTTGTTTCCAAATCGAAGTTTCATCAAAAAGAACGTGTTCGCGGCGCAAACCCCACGGGCCGAACTCAGCGTGTGCCGCGCCAAGAATATAGACTTCTTTGCCCGTTGGTGTGCCGAATGCGCCCCAGCCGTCGTGTTTGCCATGCAAAGAGAAGCGAATGGCGGCGCGCGGGGGCATCAATGGGTCATCGCGACCGATTTGGTGCTCGATCTTAAACTTGGCGTTCGGGAATGAAGCGCGTAGGCCCATCCAAAAACGGTCTGCCCCATCAAAGGAGACGGCCTGCTCGCCGCCCGGATAGGTCATCTGGCAGGCGCGGTCATACTCTTTTGGAATAATCGCAAAATCCGCGTTCATGATTGACGAGATGATGTGCGCGTATTTTTCGCCCCACTCATTGTCATTTCCGGTGCCTTTGTACGGGCCCTCAAGATCAGTTTTAGGGGTCAATGGCTGCACACAATTTTCAGGACCGCCTTCTTTGGCGATCAGATCTCGCGCATAGTCTATTGGGTCGAGCCCAAGTTGGCGGACCACCGCGCCTTGGTCGCGGATCAGCCATTCATCGTTGATTTGATTGTTAATCGCATGGCAGTCCGCAATGATACGATAGCGCAGCTTTGTGCCGCTAGCTTTGCCATAAACCCCGTCGCCCGTATGGGTTGCGGTGGAATACAAGCGATGCGAAGAGAGCATTCCGGTTTCTGGCGTGCCGCTCCAAATCACGTCTTCTGCGAGCAATGTTCGGTCTGGAAATTCTGAGAGGGTGGCCATTGTCGCGCCGATGACGGACTTGTTGCCAACAACAACTGACGCCGGCGAACGCACGACAATGTCATCAGAGTAATAATGATGCAGCGTGTCGATCTTGCGGTCTTCCCAAATCTCTTTGGTGATGCCGATAATGTAGTCGGGAAAATCCTTCCACCTGGCGTCAAAGCCTTGCATTTTAGTCGTCCTTGTTCAGTTTGGATGAGCCACGAACGACCAACGGTCCATCAATTGCGACCCGTTTTGGTTCTGTGGCACCATGTTTGAGGGTATTCATGAGAATGTTCACCGTCTCCGCCACCATGCGATTGGCCGGCTGCCGAACGGTTGTGAGGTCATAAGATGGCCAACTGGCCATCGGCACATCATCATAGCCAATAACCGCAACATCTTGAGGCACCCGCAGGCCCAATTCATGCCGAATGACGTCCATCACGATAAAGGCCATGTGGTCATTGGCGACAAAAACAGCGGTTGGTCGGCCCGGGCGTGAAAACAATTCTAGAGTGGCTGCGCGGGCATCTTCTTGCAGATAATTGCCGACGGCACGGGCATAACCGGTTTTTAGATGTGCATCGACACCAGATTTAAAGCCCATTTCCCGGTCACGCTGAGTGGACGCCCCTTCCCAGCCCGCTATATAGCCGAGCCGTGTGTGGCCCTGCTCTATGAGGTATTCTGCAACCTTTCGGCCACCTGCGAAGTTGTCGGAGGTGACAGCCGACAATCTGTCATCATCTTGGCTACGGTTGAACAGTACCACGGGGATACCCGCCGCCTGACAGCGTTCGGCCAGTTCTGATGAGAGGGCAACGGAAGCAGCAACAATGCCAGCAACTTGATAGTCCAAGATCTCTTCAACAACTTCGTCGATGTTGTCTGAGTTGTTTGAGGCCATGAAAATCAGGACGTGGTAACCGCGCTGCTGAAGCGCTTTTGACAGCTTTTCAAGCGCATCTGGATAAAAGTGATTTTCTAGGTAGGCAACGACAAGACCAATGATCCGGCTCTTGCCTGTAATGAGCGAACGAGCAAGTACGTTAGGCCGATACCCAAGCTCGTCGGCTGCCTTTTTCACCTTTTCAATGGTTGTTTTGGAAGCTGATGCTCCGGGCGTGAAAACGCGTGATACCGCAGATTGGCTGACACCTGCCCGCTTCGCCACATCTTGTGAGGTTACTTTTTCGTTTGCCATTAGTCTGCCGTCCACCCGCCGTCGATTAGAATTGAAGTGCCGGTGATTAGCGCCGATGCATCGGACGCCAAGAACACCGCAGCGCCCATAATATCTTCGATTTCACCCAACCGATTGAGCTTGATCTTTTCTTCAATCCATTTGCGCCGCGCCGGATCCTTTAGCGTCTGTTCTGCTAGTGGCGTGCGGATAAAGGTCGGGCAAATCGTGTTGACGCGAATGCCGTGCGCACCCCACTCAATCGCCATCGACTTGGTGAAGCCTTCGACCGCATGTTTGGTGGCGCAATAAACGCCGCGGTCAATGCCACCCACATGTCCCATTTGGCTCGATATGTTAATGAGCGAGCCGGATTTGTTTGCGTCGACCAATTTCTTGGCGACTTCGCGCGTAAGAAAATAGGCACCCTTCACATTGGCATCCATCACCGCGTCAAAATCATCAGATTGGGTTTCCAACGCAGGTCCGTGTCGAGCAGTGCCAGCACTATTGATCAAGATATCGAAAGCATCTTCTGACGATAACGCCTTTTCAATGCCTTCAACATCGGCAACATCAAGTTGCAAAGTGTTCACGTCGAAGCCGTCTTCTGCGAAGAGCTTTTGCGTGTCCACTAAACCTTCCAAACGCCGCGCGGCAATCGTTACTGACGCCCCTGCTTGTGCAAGCGCTGCCGCGCAACCAAGGCCAATGCCAGAGGTTGCGCCTGTAATGAGTGCGCGCTTGCCGTCTAATCGCATTGACGGCGTTTTGGGTAGTTTAGTCATTTAGTGCAATCCCGGTGCTGCTATCGAATCCCGTACGCGCTTTGTTAAATTCGCGCATACGTGCCAGCACATCTACACCGAGTTGGTTATAGGCGTCCAATATATCCACCATAACCCAGTTTTCACGGATCAACCCATCCTCAAGCCGCCAAAAATCGAGAGATTTCATTGTGATGCGTTGGCCTGATGGTGCAATGCCCAGCCAACCATCATGGGTAATGGTTTGAATCATGTTTGGCCAACCGGTCACAGCGGCATATTCGCCATCGCCGAAGAAATGATATGTGATGTCATCAACATACTTCCCGCGATCTGGCATGCCGTTCAAAAACGGTATTTGGTGCCAGTTTCTAAAGCCAGCAATACCTCTGCCGGTGCCAATGCCAGCTGGACCGTACCAATTCATTCGAGGATGCCAAAATCGCTCCATCTCCATGACTTCTGGACCACCCTGACTAGGGTGCTTTTTCAAATGATTGAGCATTGAGATAATGTGCTCGCACGATGCGTCCGATTTGGCTTCGTCTCTAGGTCCGGGAACAATGCCATCTTGTGTGGCAGGTCCTGGGATGCAAAATTCCAGCCCTAACGATGGCACCATAGGCCAGGCGCATGCCTGGATCATAACCTCGGGGATATCCCAAAGCGATTGTATTTCCACGACTTTTCCGTCCTTAAAACGGTAAAACTCGTGGAAACGCATATGCGCTAGGTGGCCGGTTGCGGGAATGTCGAGCCAAGGCTTTTGAAACGTGCCCACATAGTGGCCGCCGCACCCGACCCAATCTCCACCGTGCTCATCTGGACCGCCCATAACGATCCAATCGCGACGTTCGATATCTGGCATCGCACTGAGCAGCGGCGCGTAGCAATTGTCGTAAAACTCGTCAGGGCCTGAGAAATCGCCAAGTGGCCATGGCATATGCACAACAGCGTCCGGCGCGAGCAAATCTCTTAGCGCGGCGCGAACAGAAGCTTCGTCAAAATTGTACATGCTCTGACGCAAGGAAGTCAGGGCAGCCTTATTGTCTGTGTGGACGTCGGTCATTGTGCAGCCTCGCCATAAGGTACGTTTTGACCACCAAAACGACGCACGCGTAAGTTAGCTTGTTCAGCGTGACCTACAAAGCCTTCCAACATGCACAAACGAGAGCAATAAGCGCCAATTTCCGCTGCTGCTTCGTCTGTTGTAACTTTTTGATAGGAATGGGTTTTCAAATATTTGCCAACCCACAATCCGCCTGTGTAACGGCCCGCCTTTTTCGTCGGCAAGGTGTGGTTGGTGCCGATCACCTTATCGCCGTTCGCCACGTTGGTACGTGGTCCAAGGAACAGTGCGCCGTAGCAGGTCATGTTTTCCAAGAACCAATCGTCGCGATCTGTCATCACTTGCACATGCTCTGACGCATAATCGTCGGCAACGGCAAGCATTTCATCGTAGGTGTCGCATACAATGATTTCGCCATATTCGTCCCACGACACTTTGGCCGTGTCGGCGGTCGGCAAAATCTTCAAGATGCGATCAATCTCATCTAACGTTTCTTCAGCGAGTTTTTGCGAAGTGGTCAACAAAACAGCGGGTGAGTTATAGCCGTGCTCCGCCTGCCCGAGCAGATCAGTTGCGCACATTTCGGCATCCACCGTTTCATCAGCAATCACCATTGTTTCAGTCGGTCCAGCAAACAAGTCGATTCCGACACGGCCAAACAATTGTCGCTTGGCTTCCGCCACAAATGCATTGCCCGGTCCAACAATCATGTGCACGGAATCAATGGTTTCTGTGCCAATTGCCATCGCGCCGACGGCCTGAATGCCGCCCAGCACGTAAATCTCGTGCGCGCCGCCAAGATGCATCGCCGCAATTACGGCCGGATTTGGCTCGCCATTAAATGGTGGTGTCATCGCGATAATGCGCGGCACACCGGCAACTGACGCCGTGGCCACAGACATATGGGCAGATGCAACCATTGGGAACTTGCCGCCCGGCACGTAACAACCCACAGATTGCACGGGGATATTTTTGTGGCCCAGAATGACGCCCGGTAATGTTTCAACTTCAATATCCAACATTGAATCTCGCTGCGCCTGTGCAAATTTGCGGACCTGCTCTTGTGCAAACTTAATGTCGCGCATGTCGCTGTCGCTCACCTTGGCCATGAGCGCATCAATTTCGGCAGCGCTGAGGCGGTAGTTCTCTGGCGAATAATTGTCGAACTTTTCTGACAGTTCGCGAACCGCGGCATCTCCCCGTGCCTCAATGTCAGCCAAGGTTTGTTCAACGACTTGGCGGACTTTTGCATCGTCTGCGCCTCGGTCTTGTTCCGATTTGCCCGACTTAAGATATTTAATTGTCATTTTTTGATCCGCTTTTTATTGTTGTGGCGTGGGCGGCGTGCGCCGCCCCTCGTCAAATGCTTCCCAGCCTTCACCGTTGAAACAATCAACGCCCAGCTGAGCGAGTACGGCCGGAAAATCGACCATCACCCAATTGTCGACGATCTTGCCGTCGACCACTTTCCAAAAATCCATGTAACGGATTTCAACCCGCTTGCCGGTTGGGGCGACACCTAAGAATTCGCCTGAATGCACAGCCTCTTGTCGACCAAAGGCAGCGGCCCATTCGCCCATATAAAGACGCGCTTCATCGACACAGACCTTGTCTGAAAAAGCTGCCTGAAACGGCTTTTGCCAATTGTCTTGGAACTCTTTAAGGCCGTTTTTTGTCCCGCAACCTTGGTTGCCCATCCACTTAAAGCCATCAGCAAAGAACTCGCCAATATCTTGGATACGGTGGTCGTTAAGGCCATCAACCATGGCCTCAATAACAGCTTTGGTTTCTTCGGTTTTGCCAAGGTCTGTGTCTTTCGACAATGCAGCCTGTTCTGGTCTCGCGCCGCTCATCCCTTCACCGCTCCAGCTGTGAGGCCGCTCACGATTTGACGTTGGAAGAACATCACAAGGAATAGAAGCGGCACTGTGGCTGATACCACTGCAGCAACGGCGAACATGACGTTGCCTTGGACCTGTGTTGATCCCAAGAAGCTTGCGATCTTAGGAATGATGGTTTCGTTTTCTTGGCTCAAAAGCATACGTGTGACGGTGAAATCGTTGTAAGCCAGCAAGAAACTGAACAAGCCCGTGGTGATCACGCCAGGCCACATCACAGGGATAATGACATAGCGGAACGCTTGAAAACGGGTGCAGCCATCAACCATCGCACTTTCGTCCATATCTTTAGGGATGTTTAGGAAGAACGAGTGCAGCATCCAAAGGGTGAATGGTTGGTTGATAGCCACGAGCACGATAATCGTCGTGGGTAAGATGCCCCATATGTTCCATTCAAAGAACGGCAGCAAATAGCCTGAAACCAGCGTAATGTGTGGCATGGCGCGGAACACAAGTGCCGCCATGAGGATCCAAAACGCGTATTTGTAACCGGATCTCGCCAATGCGTAGCCGCCTAGGGTACCGAATGTCAGCGAAATAGTGACGGTGAAAAACACAACGATGCAGGTGTTGATCACAGAGCGCCAAAACTCTTCTTGGATCCAAGCACCTTCATAACCATTCGCTGTGAAGGCTGAGCCCGTTTCCGCGATGGTTAGCGCGCCAGTAATTGCGTTAGTCCAGTCCGCTTTGGAGAAGAAATCGCCTTGAACTTTAAAGGACCCCCAAGCCGTCCAAAGGAAGGGAAATGCTGCGATCACGAGCCACAGGATGACAAAGCCAACCGAAATGACCTTAAACGGGGTAATGCGTTTTTCTGCTTTGATTGCCATGATAGCCCCCTAGTGTGCTTTACGGTTGAAGTCGCGCCATGTGCGGATGAGCACCGGCATTAGGAGTATGGCCACTCCGATAATTGTGAGAACTGATGTCGCACCGGCAGAGCCGTAAAGTGGATTTCCAGCAGCGATCAGATCGTTAAAGATAATCCAGCTCAATGAAGTCGCATGCGCTTCAGCTTGGAAGCTGATGATCGGCTCAAAGACCCGGAAATTGTCCATTAGTTGGATCAGTGAAATGAACAC
Source organism: uncultured Maritalea sp. (assembly GCA_913055925.1). Lineage (GTDB taxonomy): Bacteria > Pseudomonadota > Alphaproteobacteria > Rhizobiales > Devosiaceae > Maritalea. The sequence goes on from CAJXLH010000009.1 coordinate 16,059, forward strand.
GACGAGCGGCATGAGGTGTGGCACCACCACATGAACCATCCGCTGCCATTTCGATGCGCCGTCGATCTGCGCCGCTTCGATTGTGTCCTTCGGAACGGTTTGCAGCCCTGCATAAAACACGATGAAACTGAAGGGCAATGAAGACCAAATGCCATAGACAATGAGCATCGCCCACACCAGCGGCGTGCTGGCCTTCATCGAAAGTGATGGGTCGTTGAAAATGTTTTGCAACGTCGCGCCGATCACCCCGTCAACGTCCACCATCCAAAAGATGGTTAGCGCGCCGACAAGCGGGGTTACGATCATCGGCAGAAGCGAAACGAAAATCGTTGGGCCTTTGAATATTTTGGGTAAGTTGTTGACGCCAACAGCAATTGCCAACCCAAGAACCAAAACGAATGGTGTAACCACAAATGTGTAGGTCAGCGTGAATGCAAGCGCCCAATAAAACGGGAGGTCAAGCAGTTCGCCAAAGAACTCACCGACATTTGACGAATTGTTCCAGATTTCACCGATTTCGCCAAAAGCCAAATGCGAACGGTTGGTGTAGGTGCCAAGGCCATTGAAGCGCCCGAGAGGTTGCTCTTTGGAAAGAGCTGCAGAGGCCTCAGTGTCAACTGTTGTGGTCTCTTCACACCCAAAAGGCGTGCAACTCTCAGTGACAATAAGAACTTGTTCGTGTTCGATAAATAGTGACTGGATTGCCACCGAAACGATCGGCAACGCAATGAACAGCAGCATTGCGGATAAGGTCGGCAATATGAACCAAAAGAATGATCTATGCGTCATGGTAGCCCTCCAGAAAAATTGGATGAAAAAATGGAGCCCGCGAGGCGGGCCCCAACAGTTTGTGGTCTACTGGAGGAAACCGCCTTCTTTGGCAGCAGTCACGTATGCCGCTTCGATGTCGGCTAGGGTTTGTTCGGCTGTCTCATCGCCTTTTAGGAAGTCCGCAACTTCGGCAGCTGCCGCATTGTGCATGAAGTTGACATAAGGGATCATCGGGTAAGGCTTGGCACCACCGCGTGCTGTGGCCGATACACCAGCAGCAGCTGGGCCTGGCTTGTAGCCATCGATCAACCAAATCGCATCATCATTGTGCTCAGCGACCATGTCCGCATCAAGCGCACCAACCAAGGCAGCAAATGTTGCTTCAGCTTCTTCGTCTGAGATGTTTGTGGCGATTGTAAAGCCGTCCCACCAAAGCGTAGCAGCAGGAATTGTTCCACCGCCTGCAGTTGGAGAAGCAGCCAACACAGTGTTCTCTGTCACCTCAGCGCTTGAACCTTCATCATCCAAGATGGCGCCGCCGCGCGATCCCCACATGATGCCCAACGCTGCCTGTCCGGCTTCCCACAATCCTTGGGTTTCGTTGGATGCATGGCTCAAATAGTCTGGGTGTGCGTACTCAGATAGCGCTTTGATTGAGTTCAGCGCTGCAACGCCAATCTCGTTGTTCACATTTGGCTGTGCTGAGCCTGGCATGAACAATTCTCCGCCATGAGCAAAGAAGAAGAGATTAAAGAGTTCACCCAAGTTCCAACCTGTTGCGTTGATAACGATTGGATGCTCCATGATGCCAGCGGCACGGATAGCTTCAGCCGCCGCTACAATTTCATCAACTGATGTTGGAATCTCAGCAATGCCGGCCTGCTCGAGGATGTCTGTCCGCGCATATAGGTGCTGAGAGTTCGCCATAAAGGCCACAGCCATCACATTACCTTCGATTGTAATCAGCTGGTTTTTGTTGATGTGTGCACCATACTTTTCGACCAAATCGTCGAGTGGACGAACAAGGCCATCATTCATGAGCTGTGTCAAAGTTGAGTTCGCCACGACGACCGATGTGTATTGCGCTGGGTTAGGCGTTTGCGCTTGGTTCATCATGTCGCGTGTATCGTCGCGCAATGTAACAGTGAACTCAGATGCCGACGCTTCACAATCTGCCTTGGCTTGTGCCGTCACAGCTTGAATGGCTGGGAAATCACTACCAAGAATTCGAATTGATTGACCTTCCGGTCCGCAGTTTGAAGCGTAAGCAGTAGACCCCATTAGGGCTGCCGCAGTCGCTGCTATTACTAGTTTTTTCAAGTACATTTCTCTCTCCCTGTTCCTTGAATTAAATGCGCACTTGCTGCAAAGAATGCGCGGCTTATGCGGTGATCACCGACCCTTGGATTAAGAGTCGATGCGTTCACCGGTTGCCCCATCAAAAAGATGGCAAATTTGTTGCGGTACCGAGATGGAGACCATGTCGCCAATTTCGCCGCGGAAGCTCTTGTCTGTTTTTACTGAAACCAGCGCGCCACCCACACGAACCGCAATCATTGTTGCGTCACCCAAAAGCTCTTGGGTATAAATTGGGGCGTTGATTTGCCCGTCGCCGGCTTCGGCGATGGTCGCGTCCTCTGCCCGAAAACCCAAGATCGTGGAGCCGCTCACGCCTTTGACATTGTCGATTTTGACGTGCTGCGCTTGGAAGACGCCATCCACTACCTGACCTTCGATCAAGTTCATGGCAGGGCTGCCAATAAAACCGGCAACAAACGTGTTTGCGGGCCTGTCATAGATCTCAGTTGGGCTACCCACCTGCTGCACAACACCCTGCTTCATCACCACCACGCGATCAGCCAACGTCATGGCTTCGATCTGATCATGGGTAACGTAAATGGTGGTGACAGCGAGCTCATGGCTTAGGTTTTTGATCTGCGCTCGTGTCGACACGCGGAGTTTTGCATCCAAGTTGGATAGAGGTTCATCCATCAAAAATACGTTCGGCTCGCGCACAATCGCTCGCGCCAAGGCCACACGTTGGCGCTGACCACCAGACAATTCCGCAGGCTTACGGTGCAGAAAATCATCCAACTCAACCATGGCCGACGCGCGCCGAACGCGCTCGTCATGGGTCTTCGGGTCAATGCCGCGTACTTTAAGTGGGAACCGAATGTTCTCGTAAACACTCATATTTGGATATAGCGCGTATGACTGGAACACCATCGCGACATCGCGGTCCTTTGGCTCGACGTCATTGACGACTTTTCCATCAATTAGGATCTCACCGTCGGTCGCGTCCTCAAGGCCAGCAATCATACGCATGGTTGTCGTTTTCCCGCAGCCTGATGGTCCGAGCAAAACCAAAAACTCTTTATCGGCAATGGTCAGGTCAAAATTGTCGACACCGACAAACAACCCGAATTTCTTCGTAACATTTCTCAATTCAATTTGAGCCAAGCCGACCTCCCCCGATCTGCGTAAACTGCAATTTTTGCATTCGTATGCAAATTAGCAAATCAGAAACAAAAAAATGAATCAACAAAAAATTTGCATTCGTATGCAACTTGATTAATTATCGTATTCAACAAATCTCTAACCAGTTGTTTTTCTTATATGTCTAAGATTCAAGAATCTAAAAAACTTGTTCGCGAACTTTATCGAGAACTTGACCAAGGCGATGTTGATGCCTTTGCCGCCAAACTGTCAGCCCTAACTGATCCAGACTATCAATGGCGGGGCTTTCACCCGTTTGACGAACTAACTGGCGCTTCAGCGGTCGTCAAAAAGTTCTACCAGCCGCTGTGCCGCGCGTTCTCTAGCATGACACGCCGACAGGATGTGTTTTTTGCCGGGCAAAACATGTTTGCGGGAGATGAAGTATGGGTTTGTTCCATGGGGCATTTGATGGGCCTCTTTGATCAGCCACTCCTATCCATTCAGCCCACACGCAGAATCGCGATGCTGCGTTATTGCGAGTTCAATCTCATCTCAAACGGCAAAATTATTCAAACCGCCATGTATTTCGACCTGCCTCATCTCATGGCGCAGGCAGGGCAATACCCCTTCCCGCAACAGTCTGGTGCGCAATTGGTGCAGCCAGGTCCCGCGACCCACGATGGTTTGCTGTTTGACCCGCAACCAACCGAAGAAGGCGAGAAAACACTTGAAGTCATCAACCAAATGGTTGGCGATTTAGGTCAGTGGCAAAGTGGCATTCCACTAGAAGAAGAGCTGGCCCGCACCTGGCACCATGACATGTTGTGGTGGGGGCCAACTGGTATCGGTGCAACTTACACGATCCCTCGCTACGCGCAGCAGCATTCCGGCATTTTCCGCAAAGTGTTCGCCAACCGCTCCAAAACCAAACATGTCTGTCGCATGGCCGAAGGAAATTATGGCGGTTTTTTTGGATGGCCGAACTTCACCGCAGACCATGTCGGCGGCTTCATGGGCATGCCCGCATTCGACAAACCCGTGGAATTCCGCGTGATCGACATCTACCGCCGCGCCGACAACAAGCTGGCCGAAAACTGGATTTTTATCGACCTTCTTCACATGTTCAAACAAGCTGGCATTGATGTGCTTGCGCGCCACGGCGAGATGAATGCGTGAGGATCAGATGCTTAGATCCATTACGATTTATCAGTGACTTAGGATTCCCCACCTAAATCACGCTGCGGCATTTGCCGATTTGCTCCTGACCGGTTTGGCGAATAATGGCGCCGAGTTCCATGAGCTGCTTGCCCAAAGGGCTTGTTTTGCGCCACGCCATCCCGATTGAACGTTTCGGGATTTTGCCGTTAAATCGCGAAACCGACAAATTGGCATGTTCGGTTTCTAAAGGCACGGCCATTTCGGGGATCAGGGTGATACCAAGCCCGGCGCTGACCATTTGCACTAAAGTTGTCAGGGATGAGCCCTCCATGACAACACTATTGGCAGACGGGCGGACATCGCAAAAGGCCAGCGCTTGATCGCGGAAGCAGTGCCCTTCTTGCAAGAGCAACAATTTCATTTTGTGCATTTGGTCGGCCGGCGGCACTGGCAAATTCGCCTCCGATTGGTGACGGACCAGCACAAAATCCTCATCAAACAGGGTGAATTCTCGCAGACTTGGTTCTGAAATGGGTAATGCGGCAATAATGAAGTCGAGCCGAGATTCCAGCAATTCTGTGACCAAAGACTGAGTGATCATTTCGTGTGGCAGCAGGTTCACTCCGGGCAAGCGCTCGGAGAGTGTGCGCACGACTTTGGGTAACAAATATGGTGCGACCGTTGGAATGATTCCCATACGCAAACTGCCCGAAAGCGGCCCTTCGACCCCGCGTTGCAATTGGGACATTTCATCCACTTCATGCAATACGCGACGCACCCTAACCAAAAACTCTGCCCCAAACGTCGTGAGGTGCACCTGTCGCGCGGTTCGCTCCACCAAGGGCGCGCCAAGCAACGCTTCAAGTTCTTTGATTTGCACGGAAAGTGCCGGTTGCGAAACGTTGCACGCCTCGGCCGCACGGCCAAAATGCCGCTCACGTGCCAACGCATCAAAATACCGAAAGTGTTTCATTGTGAAGTTTATCATAAGAAAAAACTATCACGCACTTAATATTTTGCAATTGGTAATTATCAAAACGCCGCGTTACGCTTCGCCCAAACCATACTTAGGAAAGGGATTTCAAAAATGGGTGGAAGCAGAAATTCAGGTGGCGGTTGTCCAGTCAATCATGGCGGCAACACATCCACGAACCAGTCGGTGATCAAATGGTGGCCAACCTCGCTCAATCTCGACATTTTGCACCAAAAGGGTGCGCGTACGAACCCGATGGATCAAGACTATGATCACCGGATTGCGGTTAAATCCTTAGATTTCGACGCTGTAAAAGCTGACGTGAAAGCGCTGATGACGGATGGTCAGGACTGGTGGCCAGCCGACTGGGGTCACTATGGTGGCTTGATGATCCGTTTGGCGTGGCATTCGGCTGGCTCTTATCGTATGCAAGATGGCCGTGGCGGCGCGGGTTCTGGCAACATTCGGTTTGCGCCTTTGAACTCTTGGCCAGACAATGCCTCATTAGACAAAGCTCGACGCCTACTTTGGCCTGTGAAAAAGAAATATGGCAACGCTTTGAGCTGGGCCGACTTGATCGTTTTGGCGGGTAATATGGCTTATGAAAGCATGGGGCTTAAAACCTTTGGCTTTGGCTTTGGTCGCGAAGATATTTGGGGACCAGAAACAGATGTTTATTGGGGTTCTGAAAACGAATGGTTGGCTCCTTCCGAAAACCGCTACGGCGATTTGGACGACGCTTCAACACTGGAAAACCCGCTTTCTGCGGTGCATATGGGGCTCATTTACGTGAACCCAGAGGGCGTAAACGGAAATCCTGACCCTGCCCGCACCGCTTTGCACGTACGCGAGACGTTTTCGCGCATGGCGATGAATGACGAGGAAACAGCCGCTCTTACCTGTGGTGGCCACACGGTTGGCAAAGCTCACGGTGGCGGCGACCATGCCAACATCGGTGCAGAGCCAGAAGGTTGCCCCGTGCATTCTCAAGGCTTTGGCTGGGCAAACCCAGCCCAATCTGACAAGGCATCTGACAATTTCACATCTGGCATTGAAGGCGCATGGTCGAAAAACCCAACACAATGGGACATGGGTTATTTTGATTATCTGTTTGGCTATGAGTGGGAGCTCACCAAGTCACCTGCTGGTGCAAACCAGTGGAAGCCGGTTGATATGCCAGAGAGCGAAATGCCACGCGATCCGTCAGACCCATCAAAGGCACAAATGCCAATGATGACTGACGCAGATATGGCGATGCGTGTTGATCCAATCTACAACGAGATTTGTCAAAAGTTCCGCGCTGACCCAGACTATTTTGCGGACACATTCGCCCGCGCTTGGTTCAAACTCACCCACCGTGACATGGGCCCACGCGCCAACTATCTCGGCCCAGATGTGCCTAAAGAAGATTTGATTTGGCAGGACCCAATCCCCGCGGGCAACAAAAACTACGATGTTGCTGCGGTTAAGGCGCAAATTGCCCAAAGCGGGGTTTCGGCCGCAGAGCTTATTGCCACTGCATGGGACAGCGCGCGCACATTCCGCGGATCTGACAAACGCGGCGGTGCAAACGGTGCACGCATTCGTTTGGCCCCACAAAAAGACTGGGTCGGCAATGAACCTGATCGTCTTGCAAAAGTCCTTGGTGTGTTGGAACCTATCGCTGCAAATAATGGCGCATCGATTGCTGATGTGATTGTTCTTGGCGGCAATGTTGGGCTGGAACAAGCCATCGCT
>CAJXLH010000010.1 GCA_913055925.1 uncultured Maritalea sp.
CCTTTTTTGGTCTCAAATTAGGGGCAAATTAACCATGGGCCCATAGGCTCATCTATGAGTAATTGCGTTTTGTTGAGATTGACCATTGGCTATTCAAACATCTTCGGCTCTGGAAAAATCCGAAAGAAACAGCACTGCGATTGCAGTTGCGATTCCCCTGCGCCTGATCGGCATTTTGGGATTGATCGGCACGGCATTGGCGATTCTCGCTCTGATGAGCTGGAACGTGAATGACCCAAGCCTGTCCTTTGCATCAGACCAACCCGTGCAAAATTGGCTCGGCTATCCCGGCGCTGTGCTTTCAGATATCTTGTTCCAGTTCTTTGGCCTCACCGCAATTTTTCTCATTTTGCCGCCGGCGCTTTGGTCACTCTCATTGGTGCGCAAAAAGGTGCCGCTCAAATTCGGGTTGCGTGGACTGATGTGGGTAATCGCCACGATCACACTTTCCGGCATGTTTGCCTTTTTGCCATCTCCAGCGAGTTGGCCTTTGCCATCAGGCATGGGCGGCGTCACCGGCCTCGGGTTCTCATCGCTCGCTAATATTGTTTTGGGCGACGAAGTGCGTCAGTCCGCAGGTTGGATATTTGCCCTTTTGCTCGCCACACCCGCGCTTGTAAGCTTTTGGCTCTCTGTGCGCGCTGGCGCACAATTTGGATTGGCGACGCCAGACGATCAAGATCAAGACTTCCGTTCAGACGAACCAAAAACTCTCGGCCAAAAAGCGGGCCATGCGGTTGGGTCGTTTTTCGCTGTAACGCTTGGCGCGCTGACGCACTCAATTTTCTCAGCCCATGTGGGTTTCAAAAAAGCATGGGCCAAACGCCAAGCTGAAAAAGCCGCTGAAAATGCACAAGCCACCGCACCGGCCGGACATATCGAACCGCAATTTCAAGAGGCACCAGAAGGTCCCGCCCAACCACTTGAGCGTCGCATTGAACCACGCTTTGAAGACGATGATTCACGTGAAGCACAAAATTGGGTTGAAGGTCACTACGAGGAACCAACCGATTTTGTTGATGCCCCTATTGAAGAAAATCATCGCGATGTGCACATCGAACCAACATTCGACGCTGCACCAACTGGTCGAGTAGAACCGCAAGCCTATGCCGAACCGACCGCACCGGCCGCGCCGACCCCAAGCGCACCCGTGCAGCAAAAACCAAGCCCGCGCGTGACCGCGCCTGCGCCCCGTCCGACACCCGGTCGTCGCGTGGTTGAAGAAGCGCAGCCGAGTCTCTTGGACACAAATGAATTTGAGTTGCCAGAGCTAAGCTATCTCGCTGAGCCACCAACCACAAAAACCGCGCGCGAACATTTGCCGGAAGTGCTGGAAGAAAATGCGCGGTTGCTTGAAGGCGTATTGGAAGATTTTGGCGTGCGTGGCGACATCATCAATGTGCGCCCTGGCCCTGTGGTAACGCTTTATGAACTCGAGCCTGCTCCAGGCATCAAATCATCTCGCGTGATCGGCTTGGCAGATGATATTGCGCGCTCCATGAGTGCGATCTCTGCGCGTGTTGCTGTGGTGCCGGGTCGGAATGCGATCGGTATCGAATTGCCCAACAAAACGCGCGAAACCGTTTATTTGCGCGAAATGCTGGGTTCGGCAGACTTTGAAAAGGTCAAAGGCAAGCTGCCGCTTTGTCTCGGTAAAACCATTGGCGGCGAGCCGGTAATTGCTGACTTGGCGCGTATGCCTCACTTGCTCATCGCGGGTACAACCGGCTCCGGTAAATCGGTTGCGGTGAACACGTTCATTCGATCGCTTCTATACCGTTGGACACCCGAGCAATGTCGCTTGATCATGATCGACCCGAAAATGCTCGAACTATCGATCTATGATGGCATCCCACATTTGCTCACCCCAGTTGTGACGGATCCGGCCAAAGCCGTGACGGCGCTCAAATGGGCGGTGCGCGAGATGGAAGACCGCTACAAGAAGATGTCCAAAATCGGTGTTCGCAACATCGATGGGTTCAACCAACGTGTGGCCGAAGCCAAGAAAAAAGGTGAAGTGATCACCCGCACGGTTCAAACCGGGTTCAACAAAGACACCGGCGAAGCGATCTTTGAAAGTGAAGAATTTGATCTTGAGCCATTGCCGTTCATCGTCGTGATCGTTGACGAGATGGCTGACCTGATGATGGTCGCTGGTAAAGACATTGAAGGCGCGATCCAGCGCTTGGCGCAAATGGCACGGGCGGCGGGTATTCACCTGATCATGGCGACGCAACGTCCATCCGTTGATGTGATCACGGGTACGATTAAAGCCAATTTCCCGACCCGGATTTCATTCCAGGTCACCTCGAAAATCGACAGTCGTACGATCCTTGGCGAACAAGGTGCTGAGCAATTGTTGGGCATGGGTGACATGCTTTATATGGCTGGTGGCGGTCGCACCAAGCGATTGCATGGTCCATTCGTTGCGGACGGTGAAGTGGAAACAGTGGTCAATCATCTTAAGATGCAAGGCACCCCGCAATATCTTGAAAGCGTTACCGAAGAAACCGAAGAAGATGCTGGCGGCGGCAATTCAAATCTTGGGAACTCAGGCGACGAGCTGTACGACAAGGCGATCAATATAGTGCTGGCTGATCGGAAAGCATCGACCAGCTACATCCAGCGCCGCCTCTCAATCGGTTATAACCGCGCGGCGACTTTGATCGAAAAAATGGAACAAGAGGGCGTCATCTCTCCTGCCAATCATGCGGGCAAACGCGAGATCCTTGTCGGCAATGATGAAGAAGCGTTTTAAAGACCAACAAAATTGAGCGGCAGCAATGCGCCGCTCATGCATTCGCCATATTGTAAAGTTAGCTTTGATTCGTATTCGCTAAACCAAGTTGGAAATTTGAATGTTGAACCTCTTGATGTCGAACGCCGTGCGCTTTGTGGGTGCTTTGGGTCTCCTCGGATTGATGACGGTTGGCGCGCAAGCGCTAGATCGTGCGCTCACCGAAGCGGAAACAAACGCCATCAATGAAATCAGCGCGCACCATTCTGCCGTCGAGCAAATGGCCGGGCGGTTCATTCAAGTCGATAGTCAAGGCCATCGCAATGAGGGTATTTTCTATCTCAAGCGTCCCAACAAAATCCGCTTTAAATATGCACCACCTTCTTATGAAGAAGTGATTTCGGTCGGCAAAGGCTTTTACGTGATCAACCGCAAAGATCGCTCAAAGTTTGCTTACCCGCAATCGCGTGTGCCGCTGCGTCAGTTCTTAAGCGACGAGATCGATCTGTTCAGCACCAATATCAACGATGTGGTGATGACCGAAGAGATGATCGCAGTGAGTGTTTCCGACGATACACCTGCGGGCCCAGTTTCGATCACCATGATTTTTAATCTTGAGACCAAAGACATCCAACAATGGACTCTCACCGAGCCAAATGGCAACGAAGTGACCTTTTCCATTTATGATGCCACCACCGAGATCGACATTCCAAAAGCCTATTTCTATCTGCCGGACTATCAATAGCTCGCTTGTGATAAACGGGTAGACCTGAACTTCATTTGCGTCATTATGAGTGCTCGCGAATTTGCGATTCGTCAGCAGCATAAGGGATGAGAGATGTCGATTTCAGTAGCCACATGGAACATCAATTCGGTGCGTTTACGCATGCCGATGGTCGAGACTTTTTTGAAAGATTACGGGCCGGATGTTTTGTGTCTGCAAGAAATCAAATGCCAAAACGAGCAGTTCCCGACAAAAGCTTTTGAAAAAGCCGGATACATTCATCACGCCGTGAACGGTCAGAAAAGCTACCATGGCGTTGCCATTGTATCGAAGCATCCCCTGGTTGAAATTGATCGGCGTGAGTTCTGCGAAATGGGTGACGCACGTCACGTCAGCGCGGTGGTGGAAAGCAAAATCGGTGCCACCCGCATTCACAACTTCTACATTCCGGCTGGTGGTGATGAACCCGATCCCGTGAAAAATCCAAAGTTCAAACACAAACTGGATTTCCTCGCAGAACTCCAAGATTGGTTTGATACGCCTGAATTTGATAACGGCCATATCATTGTCGGCGACTTCAACATTGCGCCACATGAAAACGATGTGTGGTCGCACAAACAACTTTTGAAAGTCGTGTCTCACACGCCGATTGAGACCACAACTTTAGACGCCATCCAAGCGCGTCGAAACTGGGTGGATATTGTTCGCAAACATATTCCACACGAAGAAAAGATTTTTAGCTGGTGGAGCTATCGCTCTCGCGATTGGAGCGCGTCAGATCGGGGCCGTCGCCTCGACCATATTTGGTCTACGCCTGATGTCGCACAACACGCAATAAAAACGGAAGTCTTGCGAGACGCGCGCGGATGGACGGAAAAACCATCAGACCATGTGCCGATTATTTCGCACTTTGGATAAAAAAGTAAGGGGCGTAACCGCCCCTTTTTATTGCCCAACGCGTGAAAGCGCACTCACATAATTTTGCATCGAGTGCCTGACCTGATCGGTAACCTTGCGCGCGAGTTCCGGATAGTTTTCAAGCAAGCGCATAAAATGCTGACGCGGCACAAACAAAATGTGCGCGTCGCTTGTCGCGGTGATTGTTGCTGAACGTGGTTGCTCCACAAGAAGAGCCAACTCGCCAATTGCGGTGCCCGGCGCATTCATTGTTTCAGAACGGTGTCCACCTTCATGATGTGCACTCAATATGCCGTTGACCAAAATATATGCGCCGGCGGCAACATCGCCTTCACTGATCAAAACCTGATCGGCAACCAAATGCATTTCTTCGCTCACAAACCCAATGAGTTTGAGCTGCTCTTTATCAAGCGTTACGAAGGGCGCAGCGAGCGCTAATATTTCAACGATCTCATCAAGTGACATGTCTTAACTTAGGGCACCAATCGGTAGCCGCCCTCCTCCGTCACCAACAAACGCGCATTGCTCGGATCGCGTTCAATCTTTTGGCGTAGACGGTAAATATGTGTTTCAAGCGTGTGTGTGGTCACACGGTTATTGTATCCCCACACCTCTTGCAACAACACATCGCGCGAAACCGTTTTGGCCCCCTGACGATAAAGGAATTTAAGGATCGAGGTTTCCTTGTCGGTCAAACGGATCTTTTGACCTTCAGAGGTCTCAAGCGTTTTTGTTGCTGGTTGGAAGCTATAAGGTCCGATTGAAAAAATCACATCTTCGCTTTGGTCGTGCTGGCGAAGCAATGCGCGCACGCGGGCAAGCAAAACAGAGAAACGGAACGGCTTGGTGACATAATCATTCGCGCCACTCTCAAGACCCAAAATTTCATCGGCGTCACTATCGTGTCCGGTGAGCATAATGATCGGTGACTTAAAACCATCCTGGCGCAAAATCTTCACCGCCTCTCGACCATCCATGTCTGGCAAACCCACATCCATGATCAACAAGTCAAAAGGCGACGCCTTCGCTGTTTCCAGCGCAGCACCTGCGGTTGCACCCTGCGTAATGTCGAACTCACGATAATGCGACAGCTGATCAACCAATGATTGGCGCAACTCATCTTCATCATCAATAATTAGCAAACGGCGTTTGTTCATAATGCTTGCCTTTGTGGCTCGGTTTCAGATCAAGGTTGGAACCCTTATATGGACCTTCAACCTATTAACATCCCAATCACAACCATGTGTAAAGATCGTGTAGTTAATTCTCGCGCTAATGCGGCAATGGTTTAGGCCGCGTGCCAAAAATAGCCGACCCCACCCGCACATGTGTCGCGCCCATTTCCACTGCCAACTCATAATCAGCACTCATGCCCATGGAGAGTTGAGATAGCCCAGCACGGTCAGCCAACTCTTTCATTTGTGCAAAGTATGGCGCAGCGGGCACACCATTTGGCGGAATACACATCAGCCCTTGAACATCCAGCTTCAGCTCATCGCGGCAAAGTTCGACAAACGAAAGCGCATCATTTGGGTCGATCCCCGCCTTTTGTTCCTCCGCACCAATATTGACTTGAATGAAGATCGGCAGCGATTTACCGACCCGTTCAAATTCTTTTGCAAGCGCCCGCGCCAATTTCTCTCTGTCGACAGATTGGATGACATCAAAAAGCGCAACCGCATCTTTGACCTTATTGGTTTGCAATGGCCCAATGAGATGAAGTTCAACGTCCGGATATTTTTCTTTTAACTGAGGCCATTTCTTCTGGCTTTCCTGCACGCGATTCTCACCAAAGATACGCTGCCCCGCTTCAAGCACGGGTTCAATATCTTTAGCATCAAAGGTTTTGGACACGGCAACAAGCGAAGGCAATTTGTCTTGCAAACGCGTACCGTATCGATCTGCCGCTTTGGCGATATTGTCATTTACTTCGCGTAAGGCTGAAATGCTCATAATCATCCCGAAATCATCAATTGATCCCTTTTGAATCATTTTTGGCCTTCGGGCAACGATTCAAAGCCAATCAATATTGACCCCACCCCCAATTTCTGGTGAAGGTCCAACATTGGATGCAATCCCGCGAAATTGAATAAAAGAAAAAATAGGACGTAAAACGTGACTGGCAACAACCAAGAACGGTACAACCCGCGCGAAAGTGAACCCCATTGGCAAAAAGTCTGGGATGAGCGGCAGAGCTTTGTCGTAAGCGACGAAGATGAGCGTGAGAAATATTACGTCCTGGAAATGTTCCCTTATCCATCTGGTCGATGCCATGTGGGCCATGCGCGCAACTACACAATGGGTGATGTGCTTGCCCGTTATAAACGCGCAAACGGTTTTAACGTGTTGCACCCAATGGGTTGGGATGCGTTTGGCATGCCAGCGGAAAACGCTGCGATTAAAAACAACGCGCACCCAAAAACATGGACGCATCAAAATATCGCTTCAATGAAGGATCAATTGAAGTCGATGGGTTTCAGTTTTGATTGGACGCGCGAAATCGCCACCTGCGATCCAGAATATTATGAACACCAGCAACGCTTGTTCCTCGACTTTTTGAAGAACGATCTTGTTTATCGCAAAAGTTCAAAAGTGAACTGGGACCCTGTTGACCACACAGTTCTAGCCAACGAGCAAGTGATCGACGGACGCGGTTGGCGCTCGGGCGCTTTGGTGGAGCAAAAAGAACTCACCCAATGGTTCTTCAAGATCACCGACTTTGCCGAAGACCTTCTTGAGTCTATCGACACGCTTGAAGACTGGCCGGAAAAAGTCCGGATCATGCAAAAGAACTGGATCGGCAAATCCGAAGGCTTGACGGTGCGGTGGGCGCTTGATCCAGAAACAGCTCCGGAAGGCCATTGTGATTTGGAAGTGTACACCACACGCCCAGACACAATTTTTGGTGCCAGCTTTATGGCCGTGGCCGCTGATCACCCATTGGCGCAAGCCGCCGCGAAAAACAATCCAGAGCTTGAAGAGTTCATCAAAGAATGTCGCCGCATGGGGACTTCAGTTGCTGCGCTTGAGACAGCAGAGAAACGTGGGTTCAATACTGGGATTCACGTGAAACACCCATTTGACGACAATTGGACACTGCCCGTTTATGTCGCGAACTTTGTGTTGATGGACTACGGCACCGGCGCGATTTTTGGCTGTCCGTCTGGCGACCAACGCGACTTGGACTTTGCCCGCAAATATGACTTGCCGGTAAAGGCGGTTGTATTGCCTGAAGGCGAAGACGCCGCCACATTTGAAATTGACGATGTTGCCTATACCGGCACGGGCGTGATGATCAACTCATCGTTCCTTGACGGCATGAGCCCAACAGAAGCCTTCGACGAAGTAGCGAACCGTTTGGGCAATGTTGATATCAATGGTAATGTGCAGGCCGAACGTCGCGTCAATTATCGTTTGCGCGATTGGGGCTTCTCCCGCCAGCGCTACTGGGGCTGCCCAATTCCTGTTGTTTATTGCGACAATTGCGGCATCGTTCCTGAAGCCGACGAAAATTTGCCGGTCGAGCTTCCAGAAGATGTGAGTTTTGACAAGCCAGGCAATCCGCTTGATCATCATCCAACATGGAAAGATACAACTTGTCCAAATTGCGATGCTCCAGCACGCCGCGAGACTGACACGCTTGATACATTTGTGGATAGCTCTTGGTACTTTGCACGCTTTACAGCACCAACGGCTTCGACCCCGACTGTTACTGATACCGCTGATGCATGGTTGCCTGTCGACCAATATATTGGTGGCGTTGAACACGCGATTCTGCACCTTCTTTACTCACGCGGCTTTGCCCGGGCGATGAAGATTTGCGGCCATTTGAATGTCACTGAACCATTTAAAGGCTTGTTCACCCAAGGCATGGTGACCCACGAAACCTATAAGACAAGTCAAGGTGATTGGGTCTCTCCAGAAGAGTTGAAGTTTGAAGGCACAGGCGATGACCGCAAAGCCATCCATCTTCAATCTGGTGAAGAATTGAAAATCGGCTCAATCGAAAAAATGTCAAAGTCAAAGCTCAATGTGATCGACATGACAGCGATGGCAGAAAGCTTTGGTGCTGATGCGACCCGTTGGTTTGTTTTGTCTGACTCACCGCCAGAACGTGACGTACAATGGACAGAAGCCGGCATTGAGGGTGTATGGCGTTATGTTCAAAAACTTTGGCGTTTGGTTGATGATGCCAATGCGATTATTTCTAGTGAAGAAGATGGCAGCGCCGAGAACTTTGATAGCGAAGCATTGCTAAAAGCAGCGCACAAAGCTGTGGCGCAAGTGTCTGAAAGCTACGAAAATCTTCGCTTCAACCGCGCCATTGCGCACCTTTATGATTTGACGAATACGTTGAGCAAAGCCGTTTCGGCAATCAAGCTTGCGCCAACACATAAAGAGCGCGCAGCATTGCGCACCGCAACGGACTTTTTGGTGAAATTGTGCAACCCGATTGTACCACACGTCACCGAAACCTGTTGGGCACGTTTGAACAAAGACAGCATTTTGGCTGACGAAGCGTGGCCGGTTGCCGATGAGAGCTATCTAAAAGAAGACAGCATCATCTTGCCTGTTCAGGTCAACGGTAAGCGACGCGGCGAAATTGAAGTCGCCAAAGATCTGCCAAAAGAGCAAGTTGAAGATGCGGCCTTGTCACTCGACGCGGTTTCACGCATTCTGGACGGAAAGTCGCCTAAAAAAGTGATCGTTGTTCCAGGCAGAATCGTCAATGTGGTCGTTTAAATCCGCTTCAAAAACTATCATCACAGTTGCCGCCAGCATGATTTTGCTGGCGGGCTGTACCTTTCGGCCCGTTTACGAACAAAGCGACGCCCGGAAAACCTCAATTTCCTACGCGGCGCCTGCGTCACAAATCGAGCAGGCTTTGATTGAAGAGATCAAATTTCGAATAGGTGAGGACAAAGCCGGACGTTACAAAATCTCGTTTGCGACAAGCGCGTCAACACGAACGATCAATTCTGTATCATCACAATTTGTCCGCACCGAATATGAAGCAACGGTCCGCTCAACTTACACGTTGATCGACACACAATCCGGCGACCAGATCGGAAAAGCCGAACGTTTTGCTAGTGCCATCTACCAAGGCAGCTCACAAAATGTCGCCAATGCGCAAGCGCAAAAGGACGCCTATGAGCGTGCCGCACGCGATGTCGCACGTCAAATCTCGCTACTTGTGAGCACGGCCATTCAAGGAAACGAGAATTGACCGCCCTAAAAGCGCGCGACATTGACCGTTTTTTACAAAGCCCAGACATCAATCATGGATTGATCGTGGTCTATGGCCCTGATCAAGGTCGCGTGCGTGAGACAGCAGATCAGCTGCAGCGTCATTTTCATCCAAAAGGGGCCGACCCGATGTCTCTGGTCTCCCTGCAATATGCCGATTTAGAAAATGCCGGTGAGCGCATTTCAGTCGAGGCAAACACCCCATCCATGTTTGGCGACCAACGTGTTATCCGCGTGCGTGGCGCCACGAATGCGCTGGCAAAAGACCTGGACGAATTGATGAAAACTGGCATGGATGCCATTTTGATCGTAGAAGCTGGAAATCTCACGCCGCGCGATGCCTTGCGAAAACTTGCAGAAAGCGACAAAACGGCACGCGCCCTACCCTGTTACGCCGATGATCAACGGAGCCTTTCAGCATTGGCGCGGCAAATGTTTGACGCCGCCGGTGTTCAAATTGACAATGACGCCGTGCGCGGTCTTGTCGATATATTGGGAAATGACCGTCAGATCACACGATTGGAAGTTGAAAAACTGATTTTGTTTGCCGCGAAAAGCAAGGTGATCACTTTTTCCGATGTCGTCGTGTTGTGTGGCGACAATGCTGCTGAAACAATGGACGATATTATCGATAGCGCCGGCACAGGTCACTTGCAGAAATTGGATACCGCACTTACCCGCGCATTTTCTGCAGGTACCCACCCTTCCGCCATTTTGACCCGTAGCCTGATGCACTTCAGTAATTTGCGTGAAATGCGCGCCGCTTTTGACAATGGCGCAACCACATCTGAAATTGTGAATTCTGGTCGCAACCGTGTGCACTTTTCGAGAAAGGCAGCCATGGAACGACAGATCCGATCTTGGTCTGCTCGCAACCTCGCCAACGCATGTGAACGCATTCAAGAAACTGTTTTGGCGACACGCAAAAACCCAAATCTTGAATTGGCCCATACAAGACAGGCGCTACTGGCCATCGCAACAATTGCAGCGCGAAATTAGCGACTTGACCCGATGAAACGAGAAAATTGGCGACGAGTCAATAATTCTCAAAAACGTCAAACAAAACTGTCGAAAATGTGGGCTCTCTCGTCGAGCAAATTGCCCTCATGCCGTGCCATTGCCCGTCTGATTCACGAGAGAGCACGTGAACTTGCTGTAAAATATAGCTTATTTAGATTTGCACGTTCGCTAAGTGATTCAAACTATTTGCGTTTTTTTCCCGTAACACCACGAATGACGTCGAGAAATCAATTAAACGGAATCGGCCTAAATTGAACGATTTAGGCTCATCCTTTACAAAATTGACTCAATTTCGACAATCCGCACGAAAAACAGATCGGACTGCTGACGCATTGACAGTAACGAGATGAGTTTTTGTATGTTCCCAGCTTGCGGCCAAATTCGCGACAGCAAAAAACTTACGTCTTTCTGGTCAGTCCAGCCTCACATTGTTGACGTGGCTCATAACCAAAAATTGGGGCGCCAAAACGACGCCCCACTTTAAAATCTTTTTGCTGCGATAAGTCTATCTTGTTTGCAAACGCTGACAAACATCATCAAGTTGTTCAAGCGTTCGATATTTGATCTCGACTTTGCCGCCACGCTCTTTGTGATCGATACTGACCTTAAGCCCAAGCACATCACTAAGCGTTTTTTCCAAGGCAAGCGTGTCCGCATCCTTTTGCGCCTTAGACTTGGCTTTTGGTGAGCCACCATCTTCTGCGGCCTGGCCCTGCTTTTGCGCCAGCATTTCTGCCTCACGCACACTCAGACCGCCTTCAACAATGCGTTGGGCCAATTCTTGCGGATTGTCCGCGGTGATCAACGCGCGGGCGTGTCCTGCGGTTAATGCACCGTCCGACACAAGAGATTGCACATCAGCAGGCAATTTCATGAGCCGCAATGTGTTTGCCACGTGACTGCGGCTCTTACCAATCACCTGTGCCAAATCAGCTTGCGTATAGCCGAATTGTTGCATCAACTGATCGTAACCTTTTGATTCTTCGAGTGGATTAAGATCGGCACGCTGAACGTTTTCAATAATCGCCAACTCAAGCGCTTCACGATCATCCACTTCACGGATAATCACAGGGACTTCGTGCAATCCTGCACGTTGTGAAGCCCGCCAACGACGCTCACCAGCAACCAACTCATATTGGTCAGGCTCTGTTGGGCTAGGACGCACAAGAATTGGCTGCATAACGCCCTTTTCACGAATCGAATTCGTCAGGTCTTCCAAATCTTCGGGTGCAAAATGACGCCGAGGGTTATTCGGGCTTGCGATGATAAACTCAACTGGCAGACGACGAATGCCATCACCAGTTGGTACCCGCGTTGCTTCTATTGGCGGCACATCGCCAATCAGCGCCGCTAACCCACGTCCCAATCGCTTATTTGTGTTTTTGTCGTTCATCCTAAATGTCCTATGCCGCCGTAAGACGCCGTTCACGCTTGATCACTTCAGTGGCCAGATGCAAATAGGCCTGGCTACCTGCGCACTTCAAATCATAAAGAAGTGCGGGTTTCCCATAAGACGGCGCCTCTGAAAGTCGCACATTTCGCGGGATAACCGTTTCATAAACAAGATCACCTAAATGCTCCCGAACATCACTAACCACTTGATTTGAAAGGTTATTTCTCTGATCATACATGGTCATCACCACACCTTGGATGTAAAGCTGTGGGTTCAATGTAGTTTTGATCTGCTCAATGGTCTGCAAAAGCTGGCTCAAACCTTCCAACGCAAAAAATTCGCACTGCATTGGCACAAGGACGGCATCTGCCGCCGCGAGAGAGTTAATCGTCAACAAGTTAAGCGATGGCGGACAATCAACTAGAATATAGGTAATTGGCTTGCCGTCGATCAGCAGGCTTCCAGCATCCTTGAGCGCATTTCTTAACTTGAACGCGCGGTCGCCTTGTTCAGAGATGGCCATTTCAAGGCCCAACAGGTCCATTGTTGATGGCACGACCATAACATTCGGCACACTCGTTCCAACAATAGCTTGCTCGAGCTCCACCTCACCTGTCATCAAATCAAATGCAGAGTAAGTACGATCTTCCCGGTCGATGCCAAAGCCAGTGCTGGCATTGCCCTGTGGGTCGACGTCCACAATCAAGACGCGCTCACCAATGGCAGCAAGTGCTGTTGCGAGGTTCACAGCGGTTGTGGTCTTGCCCACACCACCCTTTTGGTTCGCCAAAGTTAGAATACGCGGCCGCACGGTATCCTCCTGGTTCAACTGCTAGCGCCTTTTTAAGCCTCGAATATCCAAAATAACCGATTCTGGCGCCACTAAACTCTCAATAGTTTGGTAATCATAACGCCAATTTTCAGCCGCCGCTTTCAATTCTTCCTTATATCCACGCCCTTTTTGCAAAAAAGCGCTTGAATTTTCAGAAAAATGTGGTTCCAGAAAACCAAAAGTCACATCAAGCGAAGCGAATCCGCGAGCTGTGAATAAGTCAACGCCAGATATTCGGCCTAGCGCTTCAGCACGTTCACCACGAACTTCAATTGCAAGGCCGAGCAACCTGCCCAATTGCCTAAGAAACGAGCATTTCCGGCCATTTGCTTCGACCATAGTCACACTAAGGCCGCGGGATTTCCCCATAATGGCTAAAGGAACTGCTGGCAATCCTCCGCCGCTGCCGAAGTCTAATAACCGTTGGGAATCTTGTGGAAACAGTGTGTATAACTGAACGCTATCAAGAAAATGTCTTGACCAAATTTCATTCAATGTTTCACGTGAAACAAGATTCTTGATCTTCTGCCAACGGATCAATTCCTGCTCATATTTTTCCAGTGCGCCAACGATTTTGTCAACATCGAGTTGGCAACTCTCACATATCTCGATAATTTGCCGCTTGGCGTCTTTTTCCCGCACCTAGCCGACTTTCTTTAATTGCTCAGATCGCTTGATCGCCGACAAGATCAAAAGAATAGCTGCAGGTGTCATCCCTTCAATGCGCTGCGCATGCGCAATCGTCGTCGGCATTTCTCTTTTGAGCTTCTGGCACATCTCGGCTGAAAGTCCATCAAGACGATCGTAGTCGAGATTGGAAGGAATAGCGCGGTTCTCATCACGACGAACGGCTTCAATCTCAGCGCGCTGACGATCCAAATAGACCGCATATTGCGCATCCACTGCAACCTGCTCGAAAATAGCGTCGTTTTCGTCGGTCAATTCAGACCAGATTCCAGTAATCGTTTCGACGGTCACTTCAGGATGAGAAAGCAAATTGAAAGCACTGCGACGAACACCATCGGCATTCACTCGAATACCAAATTTTTGCGCCTCATTTGGCGTAAGTGAAAGACCTTCTAGCTTTGCGCGGATACGCGTGAGTTCCCCATTGCGCGCAGCGAAATATGCCTTTCTCATCGCACCAACTAGACCAACATCGATCCCTATTTGCGTCAGGCGTTGATCTGCATTATCGGCTCGAAGGTGTAATCGAAACTCTGCGCGCGAAGTAAACATGCGATAAGGTTCGGTTACCCCTCTGGTCACCAAATCATCAATCATTACAGCGGTGTAACTCTCGGTGCGCGACAGAATCAGGGCAGATTTCCCCAATACCCGCAAAGCCGCATTAGCTCCGGCAATTAGACCCTGCGCGCCGGCTTCTTCATATCCTGTGGTACCGTTTATCTGGCCAGCCAAAGACAATCCAGGTTGCCGTTTCAACTGAAGTGTATGATCAAGCTCGCGCGGATCGATATAGTCATATTCAATCGCATAGCCAGGCTGGTTAATTACAGCATCCTGACAACCAGGCAGCGATCTCACGATATCAAGTTGTACATCTTCTGGAAGGCTAGTGGATATCCCGTTTGGATAAATATTGTCATCATCCAAGCCCTCTGGCTCTAAGAAGATTTGGTGGCTGTCGCGATCAGCAAAGCGGACAATTTTGTCTTCTATTGAAGGGCAATAGCGCGGGCCGCGACTTTCAATACGCCCCGAATACATCGCCGATTTGTCTAGATTCTCTCGGATGATCTGATGGGTACGTTCACTGGTTCGAGTTATGTAACAAGAAATTTGCGGCACGGTGACGTTTTCCGTCAACGCGGACAAAGGCTCCAAATCTGCATCACCCGGTTGCTCCTCGAGTTCATCCCAATGAATTGAGGACTTCGCTAACCGCGGCGGCGTACCTGTTTTGAGGCGCCCCAGTTGCAAGCCCAATTCTTCAAGTCGTTTTGACAAGCCAAGTACTGGGTTCTCGCCAACTCGACCCGCCGGAATTTGCTTTTCACCAAGATGAATGAGACCGCGCAAAAACGTGCCGGTTGTCAATACAACTTGTTTGGCGGCGATTTTAGTTCCGTCACCCAACACAACGCCATCTACATGACCGTTTAAATCGACGGTAATGTCATCGACTTCACCTTCAACGACTTCCAAGTGGTCTTGTTCTTCAATCGCGCGCTGCATGGCTTGACGATAAAGCTTGCGATCCGCCTGCATTCGTGGACCGCGGACGGCCGGACCTTTTCGTCGATTGAGAAGACGGTATTGAATACAAGCTTGGTCGGCCACACGCCCCATAAGACCGTCAAGTGCATCAATTTCTCGAACGAGATGCCCTTTTCCAAGCCCTCCTATGGCTGGATTACAAGACATTTCACCAATTTTGGCAGTACTATGCGTGACCAATGCCGTCTTAACACCTAGGCGAGCAGAAGCCGCGGCGGCCTCACATCCCGCATGTCCTCCACCAACGATAATGACGTCATAGCTATCCATTCGATTTATGCCAACTTGTTTCACGTGAGTCACTTACCGATACAAAAGCCCGAAAAGAGTTTGTCCAAAACATCTTCGGTATCAACAACACCCAAAAGTCTTTGCAAATGGTACGTAGCTGTGCGCAGCTCTTCGGCAAGCAATTCAGGTGTGTACAATAAATTTGTTGCATTTTCCAGCGCGTTTATAGCACTCAACAACGCTTCTTTGTCTCGATGATGCGAAATCAGCAGTGTTTCACGTGAGTCATTTTTGCCCACGAAGTCCAATAGTGCATTCTTCAGTTCATTGAGGCCATCATTAGAATTTGAAGATGTTGCTATTTGTTTCACGTGAGTCATTTCTTGGATTGTTTCACGTGAGTCACTCTTTGTTTCGATCAGCCAGTCAAACGAAATATCAACAGGAATTGATCCATCCTCTGTAAGAAAGAGAGTCAGATCCGCCCTTGCCGCTTCAGAAAATGAGCGCTCGATGCCCTTCTGTTCCACAATGTCGTTTGTTTCTCGAATGCCAGCGGTATCGGCAAAGCGGAATAGGTGGCCGTCTATGGATACATCGGTTTCAATGCTGTCCCGTGTTGTGCCTGCTATCTCCGTTACAATCGCCACTTCGGACCGTGAGAGAGCGTTTAGAAGTGAAGACTTACCTGCGTTAGGTGCGCCGATCAACGCGACGCGTGTGCCCTCACGAGCCATACGGCCTTCTTCAAATTGATCAACCACAGTCTGCAACTGGATTTTTAGGTCGTTGATTTGTGCGATGAAGCTGGTCGGAAAATCGAACGGCACATCTTCTTCATCTGAAAAATCAAGACGTGCCTCTATCTCAGCGCGGAGACTAATAATCTGGTCACGCCAATCAGTCGCCTTCTCAGAAAGGCCGCCGCGCATTCGCGCTACTGCAATTGAACGTTGGTTCTCTGTTTGAGCATCAATGAGATCCGCAATGCCCTCTACCCGCGTGAGATCCAGTTTTCCATTTTCAAACGCACGGCGCGTGAATTCACCCGGCTGGGCAAGTCGAATGTCTTCCTGCGCGGTAGCTGCTGTGATAAAATGATCAACGACCGCGCGGCTTCCGTGAAGTTGAAATTCCACTAGATCCTCACCAGAAAAGCTATTCGGTCCGGGAAAAAACAGCACCAACCCTTCATCAAGAATTGACTGATCTCGTGGCGAAACAAATTTTGTAAATTTTGCGACACGTTTTTCAGGTAGTTGGACAGAAAAAAGCGCGCAAAGATCGCGCGCTTTTGGTCCGGTCGCCCGGATAACTGCAATTCCTGAGGGCAAATGACCAGAAGACAGCGCGACAATCGTATCTGATTGTGAGCCGTTGGACATTTTTACCTCTAGGTATTCATCGAGTCGAAGAAATCAGCGTTTGATTTAGTCTGACGCAACTTATCCAGCAAGAACTCGATCGCATCCACAGTGCCCATTGGGTTGAGAATACGACGTAGAACGTACATCTTCTTAAGAACTTCTGGTGCCACCAAAAGATCTTCTTTACGTGTTCCGGACTTCGTAATGTCAATCGCTGGGAAGACGCGTTTGTCTGCAACCTTGCGATCGAGAACAATTTCAGAGTTACCCGTACCCTTAAATTCTTCAAAGATAACTTCATCCATACGGCTACCCGTATCGATAAGTGCCGTAGAAATAATGGTGAGAGAGCCACCATCTTCGATATTGCGGGCAGCACCGAAGAAACGTTTCGGGCGTTGTAGAGCGTTCGCATCCACACCACCGGTCAATACTTTACCCGATGACGGAACCACGGTGTTGTAAGCGCGACCAAGACGTGTGATCGAATCGAGCAAAATTACAACATCGCGCTTGTGTTCAACGAGACGTTTCGCCTTTTCGATAACCATTTCAGCAACTTGCACGTGTCGGCTCGCTGGCTCATCAAATGTTGACGAGATCACCTCACCGCGCACGGAGCGCTGCATGTCGGTTACTTCCTCAGGGCGTTCGTCGATCAAAAGGACGATCAAATAGCATTCTGGGTGATTGGTTGCGATTGATTGTGCAATATTTTGCAACAATACCGTCTTACCTGTTCGCGGCGGAGCAACAATCAATGCCCGTTGACCTTTACCCAATGGCGCAACCAAATCAATAATGCGTGGGCTTTTGTCTTTAGTTGTCGGATCCTGCACTTCCATATTGAAGCGCTCATCCGGATAGAGCGGTGTTAAGTTATCGAAGTTGATTTTATGGCGTGCGCGTTCAGGGTCTTCAAAGTTAATCGAATTGACTTTAAGAAGCGCAAAATAGCGTTCGCCATCTTTTGGTGAACGAATTTGACCCTCAACCGTGTCACCCGTACGTAAAGAAAACTTACGAATTTGCGATGGGCTGACGTAGATATCGTCAGGACCAGGCAAATAGTTTGCATCTGGCGAACGTAGGAAACCAAACCCGTCTGGTAAAACCTCAACAACACCCTCACCTGTGATATCAACATCCCGAGCTGCAAGCTCTTTAAGGATTGCAAACATCAATTCTTGCTTACGCAGTGTGCTTGCGTTTTCGACTTCAAGTTCTTCGGCAAAAGCCAGAAGTTCGGCTGGTGTTTTAGCCTTCAGCTCGCTGAGCTTCATATTCTGCATAAAGGACGTATCCTAGCGCTGGCAGATAACAATTACGGGTGGGAAATTACGTAAACCAAGGTCGTTTTAAACAAGACCAATGTGTTTCGATAAGGTTGGCGGTGTATATCGCAATTTACCATTCATGACAAGAAAAATTTGCAGGTGATCACATCAAAATGGCTTAACAACCACCATTATGACAATCACAATCATCATTAAAGTCGGCACTTCGTTGAAAAATCTGTAAAAACGCGAACTATGTTGGTTTTCACCGACCGCGAAGCGTTTTTGACAACGCGCTAAATAGTGATGCACTCCGGTAAGACCAATGATCATTGCACCCTTTACCCAAGCCCAAATATCATCGGCGGCCACCAATTGATAACCAAAAGCCAGCCACAACCCAAAAAGCCAAGACGCGATCATCGCCGGCGTCATAATGGCTTTCAACAATCGCCGTTCCATCACGATAAATGTGTCAGATTGCTTTGAACCATGTTCAGCGTCGCAGTGGTAAACAAAAAGCCGCGGCAAATATAAAAGCCCTGCCATCCAAGCAATAATTGAAATTATATGCAGCGCTTTCACCCAAAGCATTTTTATCGACCCTTAACGTGATTAACGAGCGCCTCAACGTGCGCAATCGGCGTTTGAGGTACAATACCATGACCAAGATTGAAGATGTGAGGTCGACCCTCAAAAGCTTCAAGAATCTGGTCAACACGATCAAGCATCTGTTTTCCGCCAGAAACCAAACGCAGTGGATCAAGATTACCCTGAACAGTGGCCAATGGTGAAATATGCTCACGCGCAAATTCCAACGGCATCGCATAGTCAAGACCTACAGCGTTAACGCCTGTCGCTTTGATATAACCAGGCACCATAGCTGCTGCCCCGCGTGGAAAACCAATAAGCGGTGCGTCAGGACGAACAGCGCGAATTTTCTCAACCAATTTCACGGTTGGATTAACGACAAAGTTCTGAAAATTCACTTCATCCAAATTTAACGCCCAGCTTTCAAATATCTGAACAACATCAGCGCCTGCATCAAATTGTGCCAACAAATATTCAGCGCTCGCTTCTACAAGCATATCCATCAATTGCTGAAACAATTCAGGTTCGGCCAACGCAAACAGCCGCGCTTTGGCCTGATCAGGCGATCCGCGACCGCCGAGCATATATGTCGCAACGGTCCACGGCGCCCCACAAAAACCAATTAGGGTTTTATTCTCATCAAGAGAAGAGCGAAGACCTTTTACCGTTTCAAGAACAGGATTGAGATGATCTAGAACCTTGCTCACTTCGAGCTTTGCCAAATCCTCAGCATTTTCGATTGGCTCTAACACTGGACCTTCGCCTTGTTCAAAGCGAACATTCTGACCTAACGCATCGGGAATAACTAAGATGTCTGAAAACAAAATTGCCGCATCTAAATCAAATCGACGAAGAGGTTGAAGTGTAACTTCAATCGCTTTCTCCGGCGTATAACAAAGATCTAAAAAGCCTTTTGTTGATGCACGCACTTCCCGATATTCTGGCAAATACCGACCGGCTTGGCGCATGATCCACATGGGTGGCACATCATCAACATATCCTCTTACGCAATCTAAAAGCTTCTTACCGGTTCTTTGTACCACGTTCATTCATCCATAAATCATCTAAAAAAAGATTCTTTTTTGAATCTTCTTCTTTTTCTTGTCTGTGTTTTGCAGGAATTCCAATCAATCCACAAGGGAAATGCCCATGAAGCATTGCCGCACCATTTGTGCGTGAATTTGTTGGCCCCAAAATTGAAATAGTGAACAAAAGCTTAAGATCGCCGGTTAACAAAAGGTTAACGTTTCCGTCTCTCAGTGGATGATGTGTGTATATGCTGTGCAAAAAAAGGGATAAAAAGGATTCACATGAAACAATCCACATTTGCACATCAAAGCGCGTGAAAATTTCCACGGTGCAAATCATGTGGATGAAATTTCAATTAGTGGGTACAAACTCACGAAAGGCGTTGGATAAATAAAACTGACACACAAACGCACAATCTCTGTGTATAGCTTCGTGGATAACTTGGTTCGGTCAAAGGTAAAACATTGAAATTATGTTAATTTTAGCATCGAAAAGCCAAACACGTGTTCAGCTTTTGCAAAATGCTGGCTACCAATTTGAGGCCATTCCTGCACGAATCGATGAGCGCGAAGTCGAAGAGCGGGCGCAAAAAAATAGCCCAACGCAAAGCGAAATGACCATCGAATTGGCAAAGGCCAAAGCGATTGATGTTTCTAAAACTCATCCACAAGCGCTGGTGATCGGCGCTGACCAAACACTTCAGTTCAACGACAAATATTTGCACAAATCAGCAAGTTTTGAAGCGCTTCGGCAACAATTGGAGCGATTGCGCGGTCAAACACACATGCTTTGCTCGTCCGCTGTGTTGGTCAAAAATGGTGAAGTTTTGTGGTCTACTGCTTCGATTTCAAAAATGACAATGCGGGCATTTTCCGATCAAGAACGCGATAAGGTCGTCGAGCTGGAAGGCGAAAAACTTCTAAAAAGTGTTGGCGGCTATCGCTTGGAGGGCCCGTCAATCCGTTTGTTCGAAAAGATCGACGGCGACTATTTCACCATTTTAGGCCTGCCGCTGTTGCCCTTGGTTGCCGCGTTAAACACATATCTGAGTGCACAATGAAAAAAGCCTTCGTCATCGGTCACCCAATCAACCATTCGAAATCACCGCTTCTGCACGGCTTTTGGCTCGACAAATACCAAATCGACGGAACTTATGAGGCAATTGATGTCGCCCCAAACGAATTAGCGTCCTTCTTAGCAACAATGCACCAAAATGGTCTTGTCGGGGGAAATGCAACTATCCCTCATAAGGAAGCACTGCCTAGCCTGTGCGATGAAGCAACAGAAACGGCAAAGGCCATCGGCGCCGTTAACACCCTCTATTTTGAACGCGGAAAGCTCATCGGTGACAACACGGATAAATATGGTTTTCTCGCCAACCTTGATCAATTGGCGCCAAATTGGGATGAAAGAAAAGATCAAGCCATTGTCCTTGGCGCAGGCGGTGCGGCCCGAGCCATCCTAGTCGGACTGATCGAACGCGGCTTTAAAAACATCGCGCTTCTCAACCGCACCGTTGAACGCGCAGAAGCACTCGCTAAAGAGTTTCAAAAGCGCTCTCATGAAACAAAAATCGTCGCTTCAACCTTAACGCAATTTGCTAAGTTTGCGTCAAACACAGATTTCTTGGTGAATTCAAGCGCGGTTGGCATGAATGGTACGCGTTTTGATGATCTGGATGTCGCGAACTTGCCAAGCCATGCCACAGTTTCCGATATTGTCTACACACCTTTGGTCACGCCTTTGTTGGCCGATGCCGAAAAAGCTGGATTGGTGACGGTTGATGGCCTGGGTATGCTCTTACATCAGGCGGTGCCAGGTTTTGAAAAATGGTTTGGCGTGCGCCCCGAAGTGACCGATGAGCTCCGCAACCATATTTTGGAGGCATGAACGATGATCCGACTTGGCCTGACGGGCTCCATGGCCACAGGAAAGTCCACTGTTGCGAACATGTTTCGTGAACAAAATGTGCCAATTTATGATGCTGATAAGGCCGTACACGAGCTTTACGAAGGCGAAGCGGTTGGCCCAGTGGGCGAGCTCTTCCCTGACGCCATTGTAAACGGACAAGTGGACCGCAAAGCGCTAAGCGCAATCGTTCTGAACGACAAAACAAAACTCGCGTCGCTTGAAAAAGTGGTGCATCCATTGGTCCATCAAAAGATGCATCAATTTATAGATGATCATAGAAAAGCTGGCGCAGATCTCGTCATTTTGGAAATTCCATTGCTGTTTGAAACTGGCAAAACCTATCCGCTAGACAAAATTGTGGTGACCTATTGTGCTGATGACATTCAATTCCAACGCGCCATGGGGCGACCTGGGATGACAAAAGAAAAATTTGAAGCCATCAAAACACGTCAAATGCCGCAAAGTGAAAAAAGAAAACGAGCAGATTTCGCAATCGATACCGGCACGAAAATGGATCAAACGCGCCAGGCTGTGGATGACGTAATCACCTCTTGCCGCGCATTGGCCAATCAATAAAATAGCTATCAATCTGCACTCAACCAAAGAATTTGCCCCATGGCGTTGCGCGAGATCGTTCTTGATACTGAAACAACAGGACTAAGCGCGGCCAATGGCGACAGATTGGTCGAAATTGGCTGTGTGGAATTGATCAATCACATTCCAACTGGCGTGCATTTTCATAAATATTGCAATCCCGAACGCGATATGCCGGAAGAAGCGTTTAAGGTGCACGGGCTCAGCGAAGAGTTTCTGTCTGATAAGCCGCTGTTCAAAGACGTCGCACAGGAATTTCTTGATTTTATTGAGGATTCTACGCTCGTTATTCACAATGCGCCGTTCGATATGGGCTTTTTGCAAGCGGAGTTGGAATGGTGTGAAGCACCGCGGATCGA
>CAJXLH010000011.1 GCA_913055925.1 uncultured Maritalea sp.
GCGGAGTTTGGCCTCGGGGCAGATGATTTTGACGAATGCCACGTAAAACGCGCCATGGCGCAAGGTGCAAACCGTGTCATCGTACCAACAACAACTGAGAAGCTAGGCAAGCGTACGCGTCATCGCGTACTGCCGCCAAATTCAATCGATCTAGTGATCACCAAAGCTGACCTTGCCGCTGATGCGTTGGTCGCTGCGGGTTATGAGGTTCAGTATGCGTAATTTAAATGCGAGTTGGCGCGCGGTTTCGGCCATGTTTGCGCTTAATGGTGCGCTGTGGGGTATTTGGGCATCGCGTATTCCAGCGATCGTTGAAAAGCTTGATCTATCCCATCAGATGGTAGGTAGTCTTTTACTATGCATGGCGGCCGGGGCGATATTCTCGTTTCCAATTGCCGGGCACTTTTCTGACAAGCTCGGCGCATTTTTTACCACAAGGCTCACTGCTGGGTTGTATTTAATCTCACTGATTTTGCTCAGCTTGGCACCCAGCCCCTTGCTTTTAGCCGTCGCACTGTTTGTTTTTGGCGCCACCCACGGCGGCATGGACGTCTCGATGAACGCCTGGGCAACTGAAGTTGAAAAGAAAAACGACACGCCGCAGATGAGTAGCTTTCATGCCATGTTTAGCCTCGGCGCGGGACTGGGTGCGGCCACAGGATATGCAGCGGTGCAACTCAACCTATCGCTGTTGCAACATTTTGCATTCGCTTCCATTGGCCTAGGCATCTTGGCCTTTCTGGTGGCCAATATTGGTTGGCAATCAACAAAACGGGAAGTAAAAGAGAAACCGCCGCTGTTCGCTATTCCGCGCGGCCCGTTGTTGCTAATCGGCATTGTGGCGTTTTGTTGTGCAATTGGCGAAGGCGGCATGGCGGATTGGAGCGCGATCTTCTTGATCAAGGCGGTTGGCACCGGAGAGGCACAGGCGGCCATCGGCTATACGGTGTTTTCGGTTGGCATGGTTGTGGTGCGATTTGCTGGTGGCAAGCTAATTGAGATGTTTGGGCGCACCGCGATTGTGCGGTACGGCGCGCTTTCTGCATTTGTTGGCTGCATATCTGCAATTGTCAGCGCTGACTATGTGATCAGCCTTTTAGGTTTCGTGCTGATGGGTTGCGGATATGCCTTAGTGATTCCGATTGCATTTTCCAAAGCCGCTGAAATGTCTCCCGGCGCGCCGGGCATTGCGATTGCCGGCGTATCGACTTTTGGTTATGGCGGCATGTTGCTTGGGCCACCGATCATCGGCTTCACCGCAGAATTGGCGTCTATCCGATTTGCATTTTTGGTTTTCGCGGGCCTTGCTTGTTTGATGTTCATATTGGCGCAAGCAATGGAAGGGCGCAACCGCGCGGTGCAACAACAATAAGTCTATTTTTATATTTTATATCAACGCATTAGCAAACATGAACAAGCCTGAATTCTTCGTTCAGAAACCATTCAGGCTGAGATTTCTATGCTCATTTTCATCAAAGGGGCGGCCCGAAAAAGGGAACGCAAACAAGTTGGGAATGAGGACAATGAACAAGCAACTTAAAATCGGAACAATCGTCGCAATGATCGGCTTCGTTGCATCAAGCAGCGCAGCATTTGCAACACCAGCACAATCAACAACAGCACTTAACGTCCGCTCTGGACCCGGCACATCATTTGGTGTGTTGGACACACTGACACCTGGAGAGCAGGTTGACGTGAATGAGTGCGCGGAAAATGGTTGGTGCTATGTGGAACATGATGGCCCAGATGGTTGGGTAAGCTCAAACTACTTGCAACCTGTTGCAAGCGGTGGCGGCTCTTCATCATCTGATCCAGATTGTGGCTTTAGCTTTACCATGACCCCGTCTGGTCCAAGCCTAACCATTAAGTGTGGCGATGCGGAAGTTTCAACTCCAACTCCGACGCCGACACCAACACCTACTCCGACGCCAACACCGTCTGGCAATGTGGCTTGTTTTTACACTGGCGTGAACTATACGGGTTCTGAATTCTGCCACGGCCCGGCAACGTTGAACACATTGGATGGCACGTTTAACGACAATATCGCGTCGGTCAAACTATATGGCACGGCAAAAGCTAAACTATGCCGCAACGCCAACATGTCTGGCATTTGTAAGACTTACACAAGTTCAAAAGCCATTTTGCCAAACACAATTCGCAACAAGGCTTCATCTTTGAAGGTGTTTAACAACATCGTCATCGTGCCACCGGCTGCACCGGTGACCCACTCTACTGGCCCGATCAATTTGAAGCAGACATTCACTGCGAATTTGGACAATGGCAGCATTGGCGGTGCAGGTGCGGACATTTGGTACCGTGCGGTAAACCCAGCCCAAAAATACATCAAGCCGATCAATGGTGCGAAGCTTGCTGTGGGCGACAAATCAAACCGTGGATTTGCTGGCTGTAAGACAGAAAGCTACTCATCTTCACAAGTTTCAATTTGGACCATACCGGTTGGCTCATATGTTTGTGTCAAAACAAACAAAGGTCGTATTAGTCAGTTCCGCGTCAATGGTTACATCGGGACAACGATGAAACTGGGATATACAACCTGGGCCAACTAAGCCCTAACGGTATGAGTTCAAAAGAAAGGCCCGGGACGCCCCCCGGGCCTTTCACCTATTTTAGGATGGAAGAAAGCTCTAACCGCCTTTAACCGAACCCGCGAGCAAGCCACGCACAAAGTAGCGTTGCAGCGAGAAGAAGACGATCAACGGCACGATGATCGAGATGAACGCGCCTGAGGTTAGGATTTCCCAATTGTCCCCACGCGAACCGATCAGCTCCCGCAACCGACCGGTCAACACCAGTTCGTTATCACCGGCGCCAAGGAATACCGTGGCAACCAGCAAATCGTTCCAAACCCAAAGGAATTGGAAGATTGCGAAACTGGCGAGCGCGGGGAAGGACAATGGCAGGACCATCGTCGTGAAGATTTTAAAGTGCGATGCGCCATCCATGCGGGCAGATTCCATGATCTCTTTTGGCAGGCTGGCCATATAATTGCGCAACAAATAGATCGCCAATGGAAGGCCAAAGCCTGTGTGGGCGAGCCAAATACCGAGATAAGATTTTGCTTCGACACCAAACAGCGGTGCCACGCCATTATAGAGCTGCAAAATCGGAATGAGCGACATTTGCAGCGGCACGACGAGCAAACCAACAACAATCGCCACCAAATAACCGCGTCCCGGAAATTGCATCCACGCCAAGGCGTAAGCCGCGAAAGCCGCAATGAGAATTGGGATGATGGTTGCTGGAATGGTGACTGTGAAAGAGTTGATGAATGATCGATCAATGCCTTCTGATGTCAACACTTCAGAGTAGTTTTCGAGCGTGAAGCGTGGCGGGATTTCTGCTACATAAAGCACCCGCTGTCCACGCGAGAAGTCAAACTCTGTTTCCGACGTCCAACGATAGTCGCCATTGGCAAAAACAGTGAGATCCCCGCCTGCTTTTGGCGTAACTGATGCACCGGCAGGCGTTTCATCAAACGACTTATTGGTCAGGCCAAATCGCGAGATGGTTCTGCCCTGCTCGTCTTCAGAAAAGAGATTGCCTTGAATAACCCACTGCCCATCAACAAAGGTTTGCGCATCGGCAGCGGCGGTACGACCGCCTCCGGTTCGCTCGGTGGTTGTAAGGGCTGACCACCAACCGGAGACGGTAAGCTGGTCTTTGTCGCGGATGGAGGAAACCAGCAGTCCAGCTGTCGGTAGCGTCCACACAATGACCAGCAGCAGTAGCACTGCGTGGGTTGCGAGTTTGGACCAATCCAATTTTGCAAAGAATGACGGGTTTTGAGCTGTCGGTTGAGCCAGTGAAATATCGGCCATTAGCGTGTCCCCTCTTCTTTATTTGCTTCTCGGATGTTCCAAATCATGATGGGCAAAACGGCAATCATGATCACCAAGGCGATAGTGGATGAGCGGCCGAAATCAACGCCGCGGGTCAGCCAGTCGAACATCAAGTTCGCCAACACTTGCGTGTCCCATTGTCCGTTTGTCATGGCCAAAACGATATCGAAAACTTTGAGCACTACGATGGTGATGGTGGTCCAAACCACAATGACTGTGCCAAAGATTTGCGGAATCATGATGCCGAAGAAAATCTGTAGATCATTGGCACCATCGATGCGCGCGGCTTCTAATGTTTCTTCTGGGATTCCGCGCAGTGCTGCGCTGAGGATCACCATGGCGAAACCAGTTTGAATCCAGATCAAAATGACCATGAGGAAGAAGTTGTTCCAGAACGGAATTTGCAACCAAACCTGCGGTTCCATGCCAAGGCCAGTGATGATGGCGTTGAGAATGCCGATCTGCTCGCTATCGCCGCTGCGATAGTCATAAACAAATTTCCAGATCACCGAGGCACCAACGAACGAGATGGCCATCGGCATGAAAATCAGCGATTTGGCGATATTGCCCCACCAAAGGCGGTCTGCCATCACCGCAACGATGAGACCAAAAATGGTCGCTCCGGCAGGC
Organism: uncultured Maritalea sp.; assembly: GCA_913055925.1. Lineage (GTDB taxonomy): Bacteria > Pseudomonadota > Alphaproteobacteria > Rhizobiales > Devosiaceae > Maritalea. The sequence continues at coordinate 4,491 of CAJXLH010000011.1, forward strand.
ACAATGATCAGCCATAGGAGATTGTTAAACACAGATTGCTGGAAGTTGCTGTCGCCGAGCGCCCAAATAAAGTTGGACAGACCGACGAAGTTTTGCCCCGAATTGTCATTGAAGCTCAGCCAAAGCGTGGCGAACACCGGGTAAATCAAATAGAGCGAGAGAAAAAAGAGCGCTGGCGCGAGAAAAATCCAAGGGCGGATTGCTGTTCGAAGTCCATCGTTTTTGACGGAACTTGCATCGCTGCCAAGCAGCCGATCGAGCACCCAATTGGTGCCCCAGAAATACAAAATGCACATGCCAACGCCAATGATGACCGTTTGAAATGCGCTTAAAACCTGACCGAGCATCGCTCCCCCCAAAACATCATGTTTGTCGCGTTCGGCGTTGACCGAATATCGATGTGTGTCGAGTAGGCGCTAAATCGCGCCTACTCGTAAAGTTGTGTTCAAGCTTACTTGATTGCGTCCCAGCTTGCTTGAATTTCGTCTGCAACCTCTTTTGCAGGTTTGCCACCAGCATAGTCCACCATGCCTGTCCAGAATGAGCCTGCGCCCACAGCGCCTGGCATTAGGTCTGAACCGTCGAAGCGGAAGGTTGTTGCGTTAAGCAAGATGCGACCTTGGCCACGTAGTGTGTCGTTTGCGTATTTAGATACGTCAACGCCTTTGTGTGGTGTTAGGAAGCCAGCGCGTGCCATCCAGATCTCATGTGCCTCAGTTGTCTTGAGGTAGTCGATCAATGCGCGTGCGCCTTTTGATTCATTGGTGATGGCAAACAATGTGCCTGCACCAAGAACCGGTGAACCAAGCTCTAGGCCGCCATAGGCTGGGAAGTAGAAGAAGTCTGCATCCGCACCAAGTTCTGTGCCTTCTGGGAAGAAGGATGGGATGAATGACGCTTGACGGTGCATGTAGCACTTCGGCGGCACATCAAATAGACCTTTCGGGCTATCACGGAAATCGGTTGCAGAAACAGCCGCTGATCCGCCATCTACCCACTCATCGTTGAGGGCAAATTTGCCGAACTCTTCGATGGCGTTGATCACACGTGGATCGTTAAACGGAATTTCGTTTTTGACCCACTGGTCATAGACATCTGGTGTCTGCGTGCGCAGCATCATGTCTTCAACCCAGTCGGTTGCTGGCCAACCAGTTGCACCACCTGAACCAAGACCGATACACCATGGTGTGCCACCATCAGCTACGATTTGTTCGCTAAGCGCGAGCAAGTCTTCCATGGTTTCTGGAACGGTGTAACCTGCATCTTCAAAGTTGTCTGGCGAGTACCAAACAAGGCTTTTCACATCTACTTTATAGAAGAAGCCGAAATAGTCTGGGTTGCCAGATGCGTCTGCATATGTGCCCAAATCAACCCAAGATTGGCCCGCCGCATAGTTTTCTTGAACCCAAGCTTTGGTTTCGTCACCAAGCGGTGTCAGCAAACCTTTTGACGCCAAGTCAGCAGCCAAACCAGGTTGTGGAAAAATAGCGACGTTTGGCGCGGAACCGGCCTGAGAGTCGATAACGATTTGCTGCTCAAAGCTATCTGAGCCCGCATATTCAACGTTTGCGCCTGTTTTTTCTTCAAACGGTGCGAGCACCGCTTCGATATGTTCTTTGTCAACGCCCAACCACGGCCCAAACACTGTGATTGTTTCGCCTTTTAGGTTCATGTGGTCGTCAGCCAACGCCGCAGCGCCGCCCGCAATCACTAGAGCCAAAGCAGAAACGCCTGAAATTAGATTTTTGTGCATCCATTCCTCCCGTTGCAAATTCGTGCACCAAATATATCTGTCGCGCATCTCATAAATGTCTCGATCTGCTCTCTTCCGATTTGGCCAATTTTGAATTTACCAAAACGTTTTGGAAAGCGGTTGCAAAAACACTGACGATGCGCTTCCCTTTTAGGCTTGCATATCTTTTCTCAAATGCCAAGAGGGAAAAATACTAAGTTTGTGAACAGTGTTTTCGACGCGTTTTCAACGCCTTAAATGCGTAGCGATTGAAGGGATGGATTTATCTCATCCCTTCAACATAAGGCATTACCCGACCAAACGCGCCGTTTGATCTTCTACAAAAACCTTATTGGCGCGCTTGAAGAAATATTGACGCCAACCCGACGCCAACTCTTCAATTTCAGAGAGTTCTTTTGCTTCCTCACGCGAGATATTTTTGTCGAACCGCGCTGAAATGAGTCGGCGCATGTCCCATGATTCGTGTAGACGCTCGACCAGCTTTATCGGATCACCGGTTTGCACCTGACCTTGTTGCAAAACTCGGTAGTACCAACCGGTTTTGCCCGATTGCTGCATCAGCATTGCCATCTCGTCGACGCGAGTGTGTTTGTTCAGCTTCCAACAAGGCTGACGACCTTGCGAGATTTGCACGATGGCGCTGCCGAGTTCGAAGATGTCGCCTATACAAACGTCAGCTTCCTTTAGCCCTGCGCAAGAAACATTTTCGCCAAAGCCACCAGGCTGAAAGGCAAATGAACTTGGGAAACGTTTGGACTGCCAAAACGTATAGTGCTCTGCTGGATAATGATGCACTGCCTTGTCCGCGCCACCGTGAACACGCAAATCTGCTTGCTCGTCGCTGATAAAGCCGGTTTCGATGAGGTGCTGTGGCCCTGCTGTTGGAAACTTTGCAATTGCACTTGGTGGCTTGCCTGGCCACCGTTCTTTTGCTTTGCCGACGAACAACCCGCCGACGGTGCTCGATACTGTCATTTTATACCTTTAATTATCAGCTGATCAGCGCGTGTTCTTGGCAAATTTGCTCAGTTTCAAACTTTGCCAACCCAACTGACAATAAGCGGCAGTATGGCCGCCCATCCTGAGTTGAATGGTGCTTACAGCTTTTGCAAATACCGAAGGTTTTGCCTCCGTTATTCCTCAATGTCATATGCAACATATTATTTAACAAACTTGCAATATGCGAAGCTTCCTTTTTATCTAATTGAACAATCGAATCTGCCAGCGGCGCCTTGCTTCCCAATACCGGCAGCGCCTTTTCAGTAACGTCATAGCGCACAGACCGCTTATCTTCAGCCGACCGCACCTGCTGCACCAAGCCTTTGTTCGACAACGCTTTTAGGGTCTGCGAAGTGGTGCCTCTGGTCGCACCCAAATAGTCAGCCACGTGAGAAGGCGCGCGCGAAAATTTATTCGCCTGCGACAAATATTCCAACGCCGCCATTTGAGCCGGGTTGAGGTCATTTTCCCACGCTTTTGCCTGATTAAGCCGCACAAGGCGCTCTAACAGAAACTCGATTCGAGTATATTCACCATTTTTCATGTTCAATTGATAGCGAATCGAAATTACTATTGCAATAGTTTCGACTCGCTATTATAAACACTCTCCATTGAAAAGGAGATGAAAATGAAATACGCATTTTTAACATCAACACTTGTTTTGGGACTTAGCGTGGGCGCTGGGCAGGCCGATGGTGGCCATGCACATCAAATGCATGACGCTGTAAAATCCGCGTCTGACGGCAAAATCGAAGCCTCATTCGACATTTTGGCTGCGCATGTGCATCAAGATGGAAATTTGGTGACATTCCATATGTCGACAAATGGCACGGCTGGGGCAACTAAACCGGAGCCGGTTGGCGACCTAGCAGGTGCGCCAGTTTACGCCTATGTGTGGCCAACATCGCTTGACCCATCGGCTGTTGGCTTTGAAGCCAAAAGTGGCATTTTGGCGCTCGCGGCCACAAGCCATCCCGACTTTGACGACACACCGCTTTATGACGAGAATAATGATGGTGATCGCGGAAATGATGGCGACCTGTGGCATAGCCACTGGGTCGTTTTGGCGCCAACAGAGGCATGTGGTCCTGGTGCCTTAGCCGTCCGTGATATTGCCGAAGGCACATCGCCGAAGTTACCACTCACTTGGCCTGGTTTGCCATTGTTTATCGATAGCCCGGGCTACACACCAGTGTTTGACGGTGAAGAAGTGGCCATCACCGTGCCGTTTGCGAGCGACGTTAAAATTGCGGGCACAAAATATGATGGTGTGACCTCAGCGCTTAAAGTCAACGCGAATATTCACGCCCCGCTTTTGTGCGTCACCGATGTGTTCGACGTGGCTTCTGGCGATCTTAGCCTTCCTGGTGAAGTGAAGTAATTTTGACGGTCCCAGAAATTCTGGGGCCGCCCCTCACCCGGAGGCACAAATGAGTGACAATTGGCTTGAAAGCCTAATTACCAATACGCCGGAAGATGGTTACGCAATGGCGATCAAACTATCGCGCATGGCGGTGAAACTCACCCAACCCAATGCAGACAAGCGTGAAGAGCTGCGCAGCGTTTATGAACGCGATGCCGATGCGCTGATTGCTGTTTCGCAAGTGGTTGCGACGCATTTTCAAACAATCGCGAAAGCAAACAATTATTGGCGTCAGAGATAGCCCCCTTTTGCCACCCACGGCCAAACAATCTCTTATGCCAATAAGGTTGGCTCGAATCTTTTCGCTCACTATGATGAAAATTCATATTTCGGATTCGAGCCAATTTCATGCAATGGTCACCGCAACAAGACGAGGCCTTAAAGGCCGTCGACGCTTGGCTAAATGATAAAAACGCACCGCAGGTATTCCGCCTTTTTGGATGGGCAGGAACGGGCAAATCGACCCTTGCCGTCCACCTTGCGCAAAGCGTTGGTAGTGTGGTGTTCGCTGCATTTACGGGCAAAGCTGCCCTAGTTATGCGGCGACGCGGTTGCGAAGGCGCTTCAACCATTCATAGCCTCATTTACAAATTTGTTGATGACAAACAGGGCACCCCGCAATTCAAACTCGACGATGATAGCGATGCGATGGACGCCGAGTTGATTGTGATCGATGAAGTATCGATGGTGGGCCAACAATTGGCAGAGGATTTATTGTCGTTTGGCACAAAAATTCTGGTCCTTGGCGACCCGTTTCAACTACCGCCGATTAACGACACCGGTTATTTCACCCAAGCCGAACCTGACTTCATGCTAACAGAAATTCACCGTCAGGCTGCGGACAACCCAATCGTTCGCCTTTCCATGGATATTCGCGAAAATGGTCGACTTGATTATGGTGAGTTTGGCGAATCCAAAGTGGTGCGCAAGCGCGATGTGGACCGAGACCAAGTGCTGCTGGCCGATCAAATTTTGTGCGGCACAAACGCCACGCGCATCTCATACAATGATCGCGTGCGCGAGTTGAAAAACTTGCCGCCACAAGAGCCTGTGGTCGGCGACAAGCTGATTTGCCTCAGAAACAACCATCAAAAACAACTGCTAAACGGCCAACTTTGGATCGCAGAAGACGTTGTTTACAAAGGGCTTGGCGTGTTGGACATGGTTTTGAACCCTGATGATGCAGGCGACCGGACCAACCGCGCCAACATCACCACCCACGAGAAGTTTTTCCACGGTAAAGAGGAAGAGCTTGGCTGGGGAGAACGCAAAAAGTTTGACGAGTTTTATTTCGGCTACGCCCTCACCGTGCACAAAGCGCAAGGCAGCCAGTGGGACAATGTCTATTTGTTTGACGAAAGCTGGGCCTTCCGCGAAGACCGCGCCCGCCATCTCTACACAGCCGTCACCCGCGCCGCAGAGCGGATAACAGTGGTGCGTTAGCCCTTCAACAATTCCTGAAACGCGCGGTAGGATGATTTTGGCGTGCGTTTTTGCGTGTCGTAATCCACATGAACGATGCCAAACCGTTTGTCGTAGCCTTCTGCCCACTCGTAATTGTCGAGCAGTGACCAGGCGAAATATCCTCTTAGATCAACGCCTTCACGCTTCGCTTGCAGTGCAGCCTTGTAATGCTGGTCGTAATACTTGATACGCAGTTGGTCGTCGAACTGGTCAGCGTCAGCGAGACCGTTTTCGGTGACGTAGAGCGGCAAGTCTGTATATTCGCTCGCGACGCGTTTCAGCAACTTGGTTAGGCCGTCAGGATAGATTTCCCAACCCAAATCTGTCTTCTCTAGCGGGCCCGGCACGGGCGCAATTTTGAAGTTTGGCACTGTTTCATCATGCTTGAAATGGGTGCGGGTGTAATAATTGATGCCGAGCCAATCCAACTCGCCTCCGATGAGCGCCATATCGTTTTGATAGTCATCGGGCATGTAGGGTTTCAGAACATCAATCACATTTTGCGGGTAGCTTTGTTTAAAGATGCCGCCCAAGAACCACTTGTTGAAAATGCTATCCCACATGTCGGCCGCGGCGATGTCTTCTGTGCTGTCGGAGGCAGGCTTTGTGTATTCGAGGTTCAACACGATACCCAAATTATCCGCGCCCATTTGGCGTAGGCGAGCAACCGCCTCACCATGCGCCAACAAAATATGATGCATAGACCGTGCCGCAGCGCGAAGGTCGCGATAACCGGGCGCATGAACGCCCAGATAATGCGAGAGAAACGACGCGCACCAAGGCTCATTGATGGTGGCGATTTTCTCCAAGCGGTCGCCATATTTTTGGTAGACCAACGCGGCGTAATCGGCGAACCACTCCGTCACACCGCGGTTTAGCCAGCCCCCCTGATCTTGCAACGTGGACGGTAAATCCCAGTGGTAAAGCGTCCCAAAAGGCTTGAGGTCTCGTTCTAACATGCCATCGATCAGACGGTCGTAAAAATCGATCCCCTCTTGATTGAGCACGCCTGTGCCTTGGGGCAAGATGCGTGGCCAAGCGAAGGAAAAACGGTAGGCGTCAAAACCGGCATCTTTGAGCAAGTCGAGATCTTCAGGCCAACGATTGTAGTGATCACACGCAATCTCACCTGTTTCTTGGCGCACCACATTGTTGCCGGTTGCGGCGAAACTATCCCAAATCGACATGCCGCGCCCTGCGCCCTGCCCACCTTCGACTTGATAGGCTGCGGTGGCTGCGCCAAAGGTGAATTCACCAAAGTCTTCTTTTTTGAACGTGAACATGTGGCCCCCAATCCGCCGCTAGCAAATTTTGAGTTCAATCTGAACTCCTTTTGGACCTCGATATGTAATCGATTACATTTATTTGTGCAAGTAGAAAATTGTTACGCACTCAGAAAGGCGGATATTTGATGAATGCTAGTTTATCGCTTCCGCAACATTCAAGTAAGCCTTCGCCTCATCGCTTTCCGGCGCGGTGGCCACAATGGGTGTGCCAGCGTCTGAGCGTTCGCGAATGTCCATATGTAGGGGGATGCCGCCTAGGAACTTGACGCCAACTTGTTTGGCGGCCTCTTCAGCCCCACCAGTGCCGAAAATATCGGACCGTTCACCGCATGACGGGCAAAGGAAATAGCTCATATTTTCGACAATGCCGAGAATAGGCACATTTGTGCGCTTGAACATGTCGATGGCTTTTTTCGCATCGATGAGGGCAAAATCTTGCGGCGTAGACACAACAATGGCGCCAGTTAACGGCACTGTTTGCACAAGTGAGATGTGCACATCGCCGGTGCCGGGCGGTAAATCGATCACTAGTGTATCAATTTCGCCCCAATCGGTTTCGCGCACCAACTGGCGGAGCGCCGAGGTTGCCATTGGTCCGCGCCAAACAACAGCTTGATCGCCCTCAAGCATAGAGCCGATAGACATAACCTTCATGCCATAGGCTTCGTTCGGCGTGAAAATACCATCGTCGCGCATGGCTGGTTTGCCCTCGATGCCTAGCAGTTTGGGCATGGACGGACCGTAAATATCTGCATCCAAAATCGCGACTTTTTGCCCTTGCGCCTGCAACGCCAAAGCAAAGTTGACTGATGTCGTCGATTTGCCGACCCCGCCTTTGCCCGAAGCGATGGCAATGATGTTCTCCACCCCCTTCACTGGCTCTTTCGGCGGTGGTCCAGGCTGTCGTGGCTGCGCCGTATTTTGTGCTTTTTGGGCCTGCTGGCGATCTGATGTGATGGAGATCATCACCTTTTTGTCGCCAGCGACCTTCGCGATTTCTTCTTCTGCGGCCTCTTTTACAGCGGCGAAGGAAGCTTCTAATCCTGGTGCAATTGTAATGGCGAACGCCACAGCGTTTGTGGTGACGATAATGTCGCTTAAGCCCGCATAACTTGCCAGCGGCGCACCGCCGGGCAGTGACACATTTTGCAATGCATCACGGACTTTTTGTTCTAACGCTTTGTCGCTCATATGACGTGCCGTTCCCCCAGTTCAATTAAAGGATTTTTTGGCCTGTTGATGCCCAGTCTTTCACAAAGGCGGCAAGGCCTTTATCTGTCAGTGGGTGCTCAGCCAGTTTGCGGATAACCGCAGGCGGGATAGTTGCAACATCTGCACCAGCAATCGCGCTGTCTGACACGTGGTTCGCAGAACGGATAGACGCCGCAAGGATTTCTGTTTCAAAGCCGTAATTGTCATAGATGGTGCGGATGTCTTCGATCAGCTGCATGCCATCAAGGTTGATGTCGTCCAAGCGGCCAATAAAAGGCGAAATGTATGTTGCGCCAGCTTTCGCCGCGAGCAATGCTTGGTTTGCAGAGAAGCAAAGTGTGACGTTTGTCTTGATGCCTTTTTCTGCAAAGTATTTACATGCCTTCAAACCGTCCATGGTCAATGGGAGTTTGATGACTACATTGTCCGCGATTTTGGCCAAGTGTTCACCTTCAGCCACCATGCCATCATAGTCTGTCGCAGCCACTTCAGCTGAAACTGGACCTTCGACGATTTCGCAAATTTCAGCGACAACTTCGAGAAAATCGCGACCAGACTTTGCAATCAAGCTAGGATTGGTGGTCACACCGTCCAAAAGGCCGGTTTCGTTAAGTTCTTTAATGTCTGCAACTTCTGCAGTGTCGACGAAAAATTTCATGTCTCACCTAATCGTGTTTCGCGCTAATTGACGTGCGGCCCTTGTCTCACAATTCACCCTGTTGCCGCAAGGCGCAATCAGGCAATTGTGACCGAGAACGAGGCGCAACATAATCGAGATTCAAAATTTTATCAAATGGTCAAATTTACTTGATTGCTTCGCCTGCAAAACATGGGATAGCAATGTCGCAAGGGGAGAAACGTTGCGAAAAATCAAGCTTGAACCAGATTGTGAGAATTGCGCGGCTTATTGCTGTGTTGCGCTGGCGTTCGATCAATCGAACATGTTTGCCTATGACAAGAAGGCGGCAGAGCCGTGCAAGCATTTGACCAAAGACCATGCTTGCAACATTCACGAGCAACTCACCGACAAGGGCTTTGCTGGCTGTGTACGATATAATTGCTTTGGCGCCGGACAACGCGTGACCAACGAATTGTTTGCCGGAAAATCATGGCGCGACCACCCCAACGAGGCGCAAAAGATGTTCGATGCCTATCGGGTGATGCACAATGTGCACGAGTTTTTGGCAATGTTAGAGGCCGCTCGAAAGCTAAAGCTGGATAGTGTTCAGATCAAACAAGTGGAGGTGTTTCAAAACGAGCTTTCGCCGGCATCCGCTTGGACACCGGCGACTTTGGCAGCATTTCAATCAAGCGGGGTTTTTGACGAAATCCGCTTTTTCTTTAGAGGGTTGAGTGACCGGGCTTAGAGTGCTTTAAACCAATCTTGATCAATCTCGATGTGCTCAACCATTTTTGTTGTCATGCCTAGATTGAACTGTTTGAGCAATTCACATAGACGCTCGCCATCAATAAGGTCGATCGCTATCGCACCGTCTCGTGTTGCCTCTTCCGACGCGGAACTGGTGAAGTTCCCTGTCGTGATAAAAAGTCCCTTATCTGCGCGACCTTGCAATGCTCCGCGAAAGTCTCTGATTTCCTTGGAGCCAACGCTGCTTTTCCAACGTTTACACTGAAAGTAAACTTGAAAAGAGACAAGATTGACCCGGAGAACCCCAATGCCATCAATCCCACCATCGCCGGTTTTGCCGCGCACCTCAACCTTAACAAACCCCGCCTCCCGCAAAATTCTTTGCGACAAGCGTTCAAAAGCAGCCGGGTCCATTTCCTTTAGGCAGTCGAGCAGGTCAGATTGCCAATTTGCCTCTTCTTGAGTGGGAGGCGCGGCAGATTCACTAGACTTGGAGGACGAACCGCGCTTACGACGCTTCTCGGCGCGTTTTTGCTTTGCCCTTTCTCTTTCCTCCTCATTCACCTTTGCGTGAATCGCCACAGTCTCGGCCTTGTCGGCAATCGCCTCGCCAGAAGGCGTAAGCGCCCAAACGCCGCGTGACGAGTTTTCTAACGCGTCGCCTCGCTTTAGATATGTGCGGGCCCAAGCAAGATAATAATTTAGTTTTTGGTAGCGACCGTTGGGCATCATGATCGACTGTTCGTCTTCACTTACCCCTTCATTTTCAATGACCTGTTCGTCAATTTCTTGAATATTCCCTGAGCCGCCAAGAGACTTCAGGGCATAAAGTGTAGCCAACATAAGCTGGGGCAAATCGGGAAAGCTGTTTTCGTCGATAGTAAACGTGCGGGTCATATATTCGCTTCTAAAAGTTTGATTTCGTCGTCAGTAAGTTCAAAAAGTATGTAAACGAGCGCGTTGATTTGATCTTCGTGCTGTTTGATTTCCGCTGTTAGGCGGGCAATTTCCGCTTTGTCGCGGGCGATCCAATCTTCCCAATCGCTGCGGTCAGCCAGTGGAATGTCTGCTTTGAAGGTTTTCTTGATTTCAGCACGGAAAGCGGCAAAGTCTTCAAATTCCCACCAGCTTTTCAGCTTGTTGTTGAGTTTCGCATCGCGTTCTGGCGGGCACAGATCGGGAATACGACGGCGCACCCCTTTCTGCAATTGATAACGCTGTTCGGCGGCGGATTGGCATTTTTCAGCAAGGGTTGCGAGTTGCTGCTTTTGTTCATCGGTGGCAGGTGGGATGGGGAGTTGCTCAACAAATTGTGTGAAGTAGCGTACAAATCCGCCTCTGATCTGCGAACTCATTTGCAGATAGACGAACCAGACGGCTATGGAGTTCAACAGCCCTGCAACGTCGAGTTCGTCGCTTGGAATAAAATAACATGTGTTGGCCGCTAGCGCCCCACATTGGTCAACATAAAACGACGGACTACTTGCTATGTCTCGGTACAAGAGCTTGGGGACCGCAAACGCATCATAGTAATCGCAGGCCCTGAGTTCCCACCAATAATCACCTTTGTCGGCTCGCTTGCGACATACATCTGCATAGGGTGCAAGATGGTTGCAAAGTGCGGGATGAAGCTGGCTTAACTTGGGCCAAACATTTTGCTCTTCCAACTCCCCGAACTTCGCGCGTGTCCATCCTTTTGGGATCAGAATAAGAAACAAATCTCTGCTTTCTGCTCGCCAACGCTGAAGGTCTTTACCCTCAAGCCAAGGTTTAAAAATCTCTACTGATTTGGGATCTTCAGCCACAAGCCGATCTCGTGTGGCGCGGTCAATGACAAAGGCTTCGTTGCGCCCGGTTTTGATGCCATAAAGCGGCGATCCGTAAACCTCTTTGAGTGTCGGTTTGCCGTTGCGGATTTTGTCACGTAGGGCTTTTAGCCTTGGGTCTTCCAGTTCCCAACTTTGCCCATCCAAATGATGCTGAGGATACAACGCGCACTTTTTCCGGTAAACAGCGCGGAAGTTTGACGAAGGGAGATCATCGACATTCCAAAAACTGACTTGATGCTTCTTTTCCGGTTCTTGATTGATCATCGTCAAAATAGCCGGATAGGTAGTGACCCCTTCAAAAATCTGATGATCGCCAAAATCCACCACATGCTCGAGTGTTGCATTTTTTGCCAAATATTCGCGCAGCGGTTTGCCTGAATTGGTTTTAAAAAAAGTGGAAGACGAAATGTATCCCATTCGCCCGCCCTGTTTGAGCAACCGCAACCCGCGTTCAAAGAAGTAACAATATAGATCGGCAACGCCGTGATAGACCTCGAAGCGCTTTTCCAGATATGGCTTGAGCGGTGACAAAAGCTCTTGGCGCACATAAGGCGGGTTGCCGAGCACCACATCAAACCCACCTTCTTTGAATATTTCTGGGAAGGCTTTTTGCCAGCTAAAGCCATGTTGAAGATAGGCAAAATTGCTGTCTTCAATCAAGCTGTCGCCAACAACCAGATTTTTGTCTAAGCTGTCGAGCGCTTTGCCTTTACGGGCAGTTTTGATCCAAAGGGACAATTTCGCGATTTCAACGCTTTCTGCGTTCACATCAACGCCGAAAAGATTATGGGTGAGAATTTCGCTATCTGGGTCCAGCAAGTCGCCCAGGTGACCGCCCGAAAGCGCTGCAATTTTGTCGTTCACCTGTGTGAGTTCGGCTTTCAAAAAGTCAAACGCGGTGACCAAAAAAACGCCTGAGCCACAGGCCGGATCCACAATGCGGAGCGCCTTGATGGCATCGCGATAATCGGACCATGCTTTAAGTTCTGAGGTTTTGTTTTTCCATTTGATGTTTTGATAGTCATCAACGGAACTTGCTTTGGTGATATGCGGTGCGAAACGTGCGGCGAAAAGTTCACGCAAGTGCGTACCCAATGTCTGATCGACAATAAACCGCGCTACATAATCGGGTGTATACACAACGCCGTCGCGCTTGCGGCGACCGGAAGTGCCGGTTTTTTTGGCCTCTTCGACAATCTCGCCACGCGCGATGGCTTGCAAACGTTCAACATCGGCAATGGATTGCTCAAAAATATGACCCAGAACGGTGACGGAAACCTCGGACGCGAAATCATATTCGCCAATGCGATTAAACCCTTCGCAAACAAGGTCAGGCAATTCAAGCTCATCGATAATCGGGTCTGGCGCGAACAGTCCGCCATTATAAGGCGGCACATCCAGCTGCTTGTTGCCACGATCAATAGCGTTGAAAAGCCCCTTAAAGTTCTCCCAAATCGGTTTCGGGTTAAACGGGTCTGCATGTTCAAAGGCCCGTTCCAATATGCGTGCGGGCAACAGCCCAGTATCCTCAGCAAAAGCGGTGAACAGCACGCGATCTAAAATAGTTTGTGCGGCTGAAATCCGATCAAGCGGGGCCACTTGCGGGGCTGCAGCTTCAACGGCATCAATCAAATGGTCGCGCAGGACTTTGTAGTCCGCATAAAGCGCGTTGGTGATGTCTTTGTCTTCTTTACGCGACTGCGCCAAAATCTCGGTGGTGCGCCCTTTGAGCAAATTTTCCGCACTCAGCAATAACATGAAGCGTTGATATTCGTGCGGCTCAGTTAACTTGGAAAGATTGAATTTCTCGAAGTGTTGCGTGCCCTCGCCAAAAGCGTAGAGCCTTAGCTCAATGTAGTTTGAAACAATCACCCATTTAACGCCGGGCGCGTTGGTGGCATATTCCCAAGCTTGCTGGACGGGACTTTTTGCGCGCCCTGGCATTATTGAATCAAGATCTTTGGTCTTGGCGCCTTTTAGTTCAAATGGGGCGATGATCTCATCGCGCTTGCCGCCAAACCGACCTAACGCGAGATCAACCGATCCTTTTAGAATGTTTTGTTCAGACGCAACGGTGAACTCTTGATGGGTCGCAGCAGAGTTGTAACCCAACACGCCTTCAACAATGAGCGATTTAAAGTCACCGTGTAGTGCGACTTCCTTTAATCCATCTATTCGCTTTGACTGTATTAACTCTGCCCATTGGCTCAACAACTCAAAATGCTCGGTAGGCACCTTCTTGCTTGCAATAATGTGGCGACTTAGGGTTTTTGAGTTGAATAAAGGCAAAATAAGACTCAGATAAACGCTGGCGATTTAAATCGGATCTAAACGTAGTTCTCTGACGTCAGAAGCGCAAACCAAATCTGCAAAAGGAACAACTCCACTCGCTACATATTCATCGTGCTAATTCACCAATCAAGCACTTCATCATTTTTATATAGACTGGTCTATTTTTTGATGATAGATCGACAACCTGAGGCGTGTTTGTGGTGTTGAGCCACCAAATTGCGCGTTTGCGGCGAAGCTATGACGGGTTGTCACGAAAGATTTAGCGAGAGTTTTAGGCGAGAGAAATATGGCAACAAAGAAAACCAAGGGCGAGCAGACGCGCGAGAAGTTGATTGCAGTGGCGGCCGATTTGTTTCATCGCCGCGGCTATCATGCCGTTGGTCTCAATGAGATTTGCGCGGCGGGTGAGCTGCCGAAGGGTTCAGTATACTACCATTTTCCCAAAGGTAAGGAAGAGATTGCCGTTGCGGTAATTGATGCTTCGAAAGAGCAGATAGCAAACGACATTCGCGAAGCGGTGAGCGGTGCGAAAAGTGATGGTGAATTTGTTGAACTTATGGTTGGGCGTTTTGCCCAAAACCTTGTGCAATCTGATTTCACCAAAGGCTGCCCAATCACAACAATAAATTTGGAAATGTCTGGCGAGAGCCCTGTGATCCGCGAAGCATGCGCGGCGGCGTTTGACTATTGGATTTCGCTTTTTGCCGGCCACATGGAAGCGCAAGGTGTGGCTGCAGGTGACGCCAAAATGCGCGCTGAGATGGCCCTTTCTCTGATTGAAGGGGCGATGATTGTGGCCCGCGCGCGCCGCAGCACTGACGTGCTGGATATTGCCGCCAATCAAATCAAAGCATTAGTTTGAGTAGGAATTTTACATGCGACAATTGAAAATTGCAGGTGGCATTTTTGCCATCGTGTTGGCGATCTTTTTCGGTTTAGGCACCTATTTGTTTTGGCCCGTCGTTTTAGACCCGATTGACGATATCAACGCCACCCTTCCCGCGCCAACGCAGCCGAGTAAAGTTCGATTGTCGGCGATGACCACCGGGTTCAACGTGTCACCGCAGGCGGCGATTTATAGTGGCGGGAAATTCACTAAATCGCATCGCAGCGTCTATTCGGGATTTGTAATCGAACACCCAGACGCCACCTTTATGCTTGAAGGCGGCATAGGCAACAAAATTGCCGAGGAACATGCGCGCAATATGAATGCGTTAGAGCGACGATTATTCGCGTTTCAGAAAACGGAAACTGCAAAAGAACGCATGATCGCGGCGCGCTATGATCCGGCGCAAATTGAGTTTATCATCCTCACACATTTGCATTGGGACCATGCAGCTGTGATCCCAGAGTTTCCTGGCACGCCGATCTGGACCGAAGCAAAAGAACTGGACGCAGCGCAGGCCCTTTCGGACACACATATTTCTTATTTCGCAGAGCACCTAAACCGCGACGACACGGTTTGGTCGTTCATCGAGTTTGACGACAAACCGTATGGCCCGTTTGACAAAAGCAAAGACATTTTTGGTGATGGCAGCGTGGTTTTGATCCCGCTGGGTGGACACACGAAAGGCAGCATTGGCGCTGTTGTGACCACCGCGGCGGGCAAACGATATTTCTTTATTGGTGACGTGAGTTGGTCGCTGGAGGCGATCAAATTGTTGCGTCCGAAAACGCCGTTCGTGGGCAATATGGTTGACGCAGATCGCGAGAAAACGCGGGAGGTTGTCGCGCTGCTTCACGAAGTGTGGAAAGACAATCCGGACATGCTGATTGTGCCCACACATGACGGCCCAGTCGTGGCGCAACTGTCGAGTTTTCCGGCGTTTGAGTAAAACAGGGCTTTGACCTTATTGCGACCTCACACTTGAAATGCCATCCGCTCCGCCTAACTCTAGCACCATGTTTTGATGCAAAAGCTTTGGGGGCAGCAAATGGATAAGGTTTTCGATTGGGGTAACGCTAAGCAGCTCAATTTGTGGCAAATGCTTCTGGCATTTGCCATACCGAGCGCGATTGCGTTTACAGGATTTCACTTTGTGTTGCCAGCAATGCATGCCGGTGGCATGCCCGCAATTGTTGCTTGGCCAATTGTTGCATCGGTAATGCTATTGGGTTTCACCCTGGCGCCGCTTTGGCTGATGAACAAAGAGGCGAAGGAACTAGGGATCAGCCTGAAAGAACGGATGTGTTTAAAGCCGCTCAACCGCAAGCAATGGTTGATTGCCTCGGGCATCTTGGTTGTCGGTCTCATATTTGCAGGCATTTCTGGTGGCTTGAACCTGCCTTGGATGCAACTGACCGGCCTTTCCGTGCCGGACTATTATCCGTTTTTCCTCAATCCAACTGTTGACCCAACGACAATGGACGCGGAAGCGCTGACGCCGGGATTTCAACTCAAAGGCGCCTATTGGCTGATCGGCTTGATGGTCGTTACGCTTTTGCTCAATATTTTGGTGGAAGAGTTTTACTTCCGCGCCTGGCTTTTGCCGAAAATGATGACACTGGGCGCAGCGGCTTGGCTGGTCAACGGTGTTGTATTTGCGCTTTATCACACGTTCCAGCTTTGGATTTTGCCGCAATTAATCCCACTAAGCATTTTCATGGCATTTGTGGTTTATTTCACGCGCAGCATTTGGCCCGCGCTGGTTTTCCACCTTGCGGTGAATTCGCTGAGCGTTGGCGCAATTGTGTGGTTGATCGTAAGCTGATTAAACAGCAGCCAACAACAAGTTTGTTTCCGAATTGAGTATGCCGTCGATCATGCGCACTTTGCGCAGCACATCATCAAAATCCGACAAAGAACTGGCGTGAATTTCCGCGATTAGGTCCCAATTGCCGTTGGTGGAGTGAATCGAGCGCACCTGCGGCAAGCCGCGTAGTTTACGGACAATATCGGCGGTGGATTTACCGACAATCTCCACCATCATAACAGCACGAACCTGATCGTCGTCATAGTCTTCGCGCATGCGGGCAGTAAATCCCAATAGCGTGCCAGACGCAATCAACCGATCTAAACGATTTTGCACTGTGCCGCGTGAGACTTTGAGTTGTTCAGCCAGTTTTGAAAGTGAGGCACGGCCATCTTGTCGAAGCAGGCCCACCAACTCATGATCAAGTGAATCAAGAATGAATTTATCTGCTTTCATAGCCTGCCAATTCGCTATTTCAATCTGATGTTTTTTACAAGTTTCTATCAAAATTTGCAACAATTTGCGATTTTCATTGAAAATTTGGCGCGTTAAAATCGGCTTTTCTCGAATTTGACGACCAGTTGGTCGCATAAATAGGGCCATAGACCG
>CAJXLH010000012.1 GCA_913055925.1 uncultured Maritalea sp.
TTCTCGATTGCGCCGGAAAGACAAAGCGCCCAATACCAATGATAGGGCAAAGGCGGTTCATCATGCGGGTCTACCAAATAAGTGACCGTCTGCAAATTCTCGCCAGTTGTCAGCTTCACGCCGAAATCGGCCGCGCGGGTGTAATTCATAAAGTATTTGCGGCCAAGCCCTTCAAAACCATCGAGCACAGGCGCGTCCGCCAAGTCGAGTTCATAAACGACGCCAAATACTTCGTCTGCGCCGTTGTCTGTCGCGAACATGGCCATCTTGCCCGAGCCGCCATGCTTATCCTTGGCCACCATGCCGTAATTGATGTCAAATCCTTGCACGCTAGCGATGCCGATTGGCTTCGCCGATGCGCAGCGATTTTTCAATCTGGCGTTCAAAAGATTAGAACCGTACGCGAAATAATAGAAATTGCTCATTGAATGCTCGAGACAAAGAAAGTCAGATGTGATGTGCAGCAAATTCAGCAAGATTTGTCAATCAAGCATATGATTGTTTGGCGTTGCAGTTGAAGGACAAAATGAAATGAACATCGCCCCGCAAGCCTATCCTTATCAGGACCGAATGGATCGCATCGTTGATTACATCTATGCGCATTTGGACAGCGAAATTGATTTGGACCAGCTGGCTGAGATTGCCTGCCTGTCGCGATTTCATTGGCACCGCACCTATAAAGCGCTCTCCGGCGAAACGCTGGCGGCGACGGTCAAACGGTTGCGTTTGCACCGGGCGGCGACGCAATTGGCGCAAAGCAAAATGCCGATGGATAAAATTATCGAGCAGTCAGGATATGGCAGCGCCAGTGCGTTCAGCCGGGCATTTTCGCAAATGTACCGCATACCGCCAGCGCAATATCGCGAGCGGGGTACGCCTTCAACGTTTTTGCAAAAGCTGAAAACGGAGAATGACGCAATGCACAAAGTTGAAATTAGAGAATTGGATCAAATGGCTTTGGTCGGGCTGCACCATAAGGGCGCTTATATGGATATAGGTATCGCCTTTGAAAAGCTTGGCGCGTGGGGCCAGAAGCAAGGGTTATTCGGCCCCGGCAACGCTTCGATGGCGCTATATTATGACGACCCTGACTTGGTGCCAACGGCTGAGCTGCGCTCGTTTGCCGGCATGCTGGAAATCCACCCGGTTGAGCTGTCTACACCGTTCGAGCGGATTACTGTGGAGCCGGGCAAATTTGCGGTGATGCAATTTAAAGGCCCGTACTCGGAGCTATCGACAGCTTACAACTGGCTCTATGGCACATGGCTTGAAGGCGCAAATGTGGAACTGCGCGATGCGCCTTGCATGGAGGATTATTTGAACAATCCACGCCTTGTTGCGCCATCCGAATTGCTCACCGACATCTTCATGCCAATCAAATAGGTGGGTCATGACAAAGCAAGATTTCAAAAAGTCTGAAAAGCAGTTCTACACAGGCAAAGTCGGCCGGTTTGATGTTATCGATGTGCCTGAGATGAACTATTTGATGATTGATGGTGACGGTGGACCGGTGGGGGAGAAATATCCCCCATCAATCGCAGCCCTATACGCGTTGAGCTATGGGCTCAAATTCATGTCGAAACAAACCCCGCATGGCGATTATGTGGTCGGACCGCTTCAAGGGCTTTGGTGGGCAGACGATATGAACACCTTCATTACGCGCGAAAAATCGGCTTGGAAATGGACCATGATGATCCGGCAGCCAGATTGGATCGACGCCCACATGCTGGAAACGGCGCGTGAAACCGCAATCGCCAAGTTGAATAAGAAAAAGGACGCGGCGACAACGGAAGATTATTTGCAAGCGGTGCGATTAGAACGTTTCGCTGAAGGCCAAGGCGTGCAGGTGCTGCATGTCGGGTCATATGATGATGAAGGACCTATCCTGGAACAAATGCATCACCAATTTATTCCCGAAAATGGATATCAAATGCGCGGCATTCACCATGAGATCTATCTCAGCGACCCAAGGAAAGTTGCGCCAGAGAAACTGAAAACCATCTTGCGTCAGCCAATCGAATCTGTCGGTTAAAGTGAGGAATATTTGCGCTTTCGGATCATCGGTTACTGGATCTGTTGCTCGTCAGGGCAGCAGATTACGCCATGCTTTTCCGCAATCCTGATGATCGCAAAGAGATCAGCAATCTCTTGCGTTTGAAGTTCGGAAAGCGAGTTAGCTCCGTTTGCAGATTGTGCATCAGGTCCGAAGCGAAGCACCTTGCTTGTTGCTTGAATTAGCTCGGCACACTCCTCCATCAGGATGGTCAGTGCCTCGGCCCGTTGATCAATATTTCCCATAAATCCTCTAACTGAAATGACGCAAAACACATGGATAGATCAAAACAATTTCGCTTGCATCTTGACGATGGAAAGATGTCATCTTATGTGTAGTTGATGTGAGGCGGCTGAGGATGTTGAGGCGGTTCAGACGGCTGAGGCGGAACTTGTTGGACAAGAGAATGCGATTTGGCTGGACGTATAGCTTATGTGAGTGGGCTGATGTTGGAAGATTCTGACGGTTGCAGCGGACAAGTGTTGATGCATCTTGGGGCATTGAAAGGCTGTTATCGCAAGCAGTCAAAGGGTGACCGGAACGACAATGATTTGTCGTGGAGGGTGCATGAAAATCTTGGCGAATGCGTCGATAGGAATGAAACATGGCCAGTTCATGATAGAAGCCGAGTCAAAAAGCGTTGAGGAGCGCGTAGCGTGATGAATTTGCCTAAGGACAAGAACCTTCGCCGAATTCTCGCGGCGCAGTTGCCCGCAGACTTTGCGGATTGGCTCGATTATGTCGCGGTGATTTCGTTATTCACCTATGTCTGGGCAGTGGATCCTGTTTACTTCGCGATCTTCGCCTTGGCGTTTGCGCTACCCTATTTGGTGATTGGCCCTATGGCGGGAGCATTGGTTGATCGGCACGATTTGAAAACCATCATGGTGTGGTCAAATCTTGGGCGCGCACTCTCTACATTTGCGCTCGCCTTCGCCGGGCAGCCAGAAATTGTGCTCGCCATAGTCTTCCTGCGCGCGTCCATCGACAGCTTCTTTAGCCCGGCAAAACAAGCGTCCATTCAGGCGCTTGCTGAGAAATCAGAACTGATGGCCACCAATAGTGTCTCACAGGTGATCAACCAAGTCTCAAAACTTGCAGGACCGGCTGTAGGTGGCGCAATCTTGTTATTCGCGTCCAGCCAAACGGTGTTCCTGGTCAATGGCTGTGTTTCGCTTGTTGCATTGCTGATCTTGCTTACTCTACCCAAAAAGCTGCGTGCAAGCGAGGAGCAGTCTAATGAGCAAAACGAAAAACGCGGGATGTTTGCTGACTTGAAGGATGGCTATCAGACTGTGATGCGAAAGCGCTCACTATGGTTCACTATTCTGTTTGGATCTGTTGGCTTCTTCGCGATCTTCTTGCATGACACCTTAATAGGTCCTGCCACCAAGCAGATGGGTTTTGATCAGTCTATCTTGGGCTTATCGATTACTGCAGTGGGGGCTGGCGGCGCGATTGGTGCATTGCTTGTGGGCATGATCAAGAAGCAACCGCATCCTTATTTATTGATGGCGTCTGGCATGATGGTCGCTTCAGGGTTCACTGTGCTGTTGGGCTATGCGCTCTATACGGAATGGAGTGTACCCATGTGGCTATATTTGACCGCGTTCTTCACCGTTGGCGTGGCAAGCGCGGCGATCTTTATCCCGATGCGCACGATCTTCCAATTGGAGACGCCGCCAGAAAAAATGGGGCGGGTAACTGCGCTTAACGAAGCCATGAACGTTTTGGCCATCATGGGTGCGCCATTTATTGGTGCGGTGCTTGCAACGACTTATGGATTGGGTGTTCCATTTCTGATTGGTGGCGGGCTCTCGATCTTCATAGCATTGATCGCGTTTACGCTTATTCGGGCCATTCCAATTTCGATGGAAGATAAAGAAGAAGCCGCCGAACCCAAACTTTCCAAATAGGGAGAATTGCAATAAAAGCGCACCGCAAGGAAAGGTGCGAATATGCGCGGATATTTTGCGATTGGGGCAGAAAAAATCTCCAAAGCGGAGAACTTTGGCAATCTGGTGCGGACGGCGCACGGATTTGGCGCCAGCTTCAGCTTTACCCTTGCGGCAAAGCGGTTGGACCGACGTGGTTTGGTGGCGGATACCTCCAATTCGCTAACAGGCATGCCTTATTATGATTGGCAAAACATCGACCAAATGGCCCTGCCTGAAGGATGCCAGTTGGTCGGCATTGAACTAACCGATGATGCTATTGAATTGCCCAGTTTCCGGCATCCAACGCAGGCTGCATACATCCTTGGACCGGAGCGGGCATCGCTATCGCAGGCAATTTTGGATCGCTGCGATCATGTCATCAAAATTCCGACGAGCTTTTGCTTGAATGTGGCAACGGCGGGGGCGATTGTGATGTATGACCGGGTGGCGACGCTAGGTAGGTTTGCCCCGCGTCCTGTGCGGGTAGGTGGGCCGGTCGAACCCAAGCCCATCCATATTCATGGCAAACAGCGTCGTCGCACACCGATTGAAGACGAATAGGCGAGGCTGCTAGCCGCTTATTCGCCCCAAGTGTCTTCTAGCACGCGCAACCAATTC
Source organism: uncultured Maritalea sp. (assembly GCA_913055925.1). Taxonomy (GTDB): domain Bacteria; phylum Pseudomonadota; class Alphaproteobacteria; order Rhizobiales; family Devosiaceae; genus Maritalea. The sequence continues at coordinate 4,609 of CAJXLH010000012.1, forward strand.
TCATGGCAGATCTTGGTGATGTCCTGATCGCTATATCCCGCCTCAGATAGGGCCTTGGTGAGGGCGGGCAGCTTGGCAGTGCTATCCAAATCATAAGGTGGCGGCGCACCATCGTAATCTGAGCCAAGCCCCACATGATCGATGCCCATCATATCAACCATATAGTTGATGTGGTCGACGCAGACCGACAGCGGTACATCTTGGTTCTTCTCACCATCAGCACGTAGGAAGGCTACGGCAAAATTAAGCCCAGCAATGCCGTTGCTATCTTTGATGGCTTTGAGTTGGTCGTCGGTGAGATTTCGCGTGGTTGGGCACAGTTTATGCACGTTAGAATGGCTGGCAATGAGTGGCTTGTCGCTTGTCTTTGCGATGTCCCAAAAGCCCTTCTCATTCATGTGCGATAGGTCTATCGCAATGCCCATTTGATTGCACACACGCACCATTTCAAACCCTGCTTCGGTGAGGCCCGGACCAGTGTCGGGTGAAGCGGGAAACTTAAATGGAACGCCATGAGCGAATGCGTTTGAGCGGCTCCAAACAGGGCCTATCGAGCGCAGGCCATCGGCATAAAAGGCTTCGAGGTTAGAAAGGTCCGGCAAAATTGCTTCGGCGCCTTCGATATGCAATACGGGCGCCATTTTGCCTTGCGCTAGGGCTGCGCGAATGTCGCGCACAGAACGGCAAATTGAGATGTCACCATCAGAAGCGGCGGCGATGTCGCGCAAAAGTGTGATCATGTTCATGGTCATGTCACGGGCAAATTCCTGCGACGGTGCTTTGGAATAGCTACGGCCATCTTCTGGCGGGATAAACATGGCAAAAAGTCCACCAACAAATCCGCCGGCTTTGGCCGATTTCAAATCAATATGTTGGCCGTCACGCGGGGTGAAGAATGACTCAACTGGGCGATCAGCACACTCTTCAAGCAGTTTGAGCAGAATATCGTTGTGGCCATCAAATATTGGGAAGCTAGGTGGATTTGTCATAAATTCTTTTGCTGGTGGGAATCTGGAGCGTGGATAGTGGCATGAGCAATTGCAATTGCCAATCATGTTTTGATTTCGATCAAGGTGCGCTCAGAATGGACCGATATTGTGGCGAGCATCAGAAATGGGGATTTCGATGGACCACGCCACAATTGAAAAATACGCTGCGCCCGTTCCGCGCTACACGAGTTATCCAACTGCACCGCACTTCTCAGATGCGGTCGATAATCAAAAATACTCTGAATGGGTGAGTGCGCTTGGTGAGGGAGACCGTCTATCGCTTTATGTGCACATTCCATTTTGTGATCGCTTATGTTGGTTCTGTGGGTGCAACACGAAGCAAACGTTAAAATATGCGCCTGTGAAGGCGTATATGAAGCGGGTCCATAAAGAGATCGAGATGATTGCGCGCTTGGTGAAGCCGGGCGCGACGGTAACCGCTGTGCACCTTGGCGGTGGGTCACCAACTCTTTTAGAGCCGGACGATCTCGATATGCTCGGCAAAAAGATGCGTTCTGCGTTTAACTTTGCGAAAGATGCCGAGATCTCTATTGAGATCGATCCAAGCGACGTGACGCCGGAAAAAATTGAAGGCATGGTGGCGTTCGGCATGACTCGTGCCAGCATTGGCGTGCAAGATTTTAGCGAAAAAGTGCAGGAAGCAATCAATCGCCCGCAAAGCTATGAAGTGACCCGTGACGTGGTTTATGCCTTGCGCGATGCGGGCATTAAATCGGTAAACTTGGATGTGCTTTATGGCTTGCCGTTCCAAACTGAAGAACGCTTGTTGACAAGACCTTGTCGCTGCGGCCAGACCGCATAGCGCTCTTTGGTTATGCCCATGTGCCATGGATGAAAACGCATCAGAAAATGATCAAGGACGATACGCTACCCGGCACAATTGAGCGGTTTGAACATGCAATGAAAGCGGGCGACCGGTTGGCGAGTGCGGGTTACGACCGGATTGGATTTGATCATTTCGCCTTGCCATCTGACTCGATGGCAATTGCTGCGGAAGAAGGCACTTTGCGCCGGAATTTCCAGGGTTACACGGTTGATAATTCTGACGCGCTGATTGGCTTTGGTGGTTCCGCGATTGGCGAGACCAAAAACGGTTATGTGCAAAACATCGTCGCAACGCGCCAATATCAGGACGCGATTGATCGCGGCGAATTGGCCATTGCTAAGGGCTTTGAGTTGACCGATGTGGACCGCGCGCGGCGCTGGGTGATTGAGCAGCTCATGTGCAATTTCCAATTCAGCAAGGATGAGTTTGTGGCACAATTTGGCGATCTTGCCCCAACGATCTTGAATGATGCGGAATATGCAGCGGCGGTCGATCAAGACGGATTTATCGTCAATGATCATGAGCATTTCGGCTTAACCGAACGGGGCAAGCCCTTCGTGCGTGCGATTGCGGCTAAGTTCGACGCCTATTTGGGTCAGGGTACGGCGCGCCATTCAAAGGCGGTTTAAATCCACGTCCATTGGGTCACAAACAAGTGATCCTTCATCCCTTGTTTCCCGTTCCACTAAAAGACAAGCTTTGAGGGAATGGGAAAAGGGGAGAGTGAGATGGGTAAAGCCGCGTCTGACGACATTGAAATCCAATTTGATGGCAAAAAGTGCATCCACGCGCGCAAGTGTGTGTTGGGACTGCCGGACGTATTCGATCCGAGCGCCGGTCGCCAGTGGATGTTTCCGGAGAATGCGTCTGCCGAAGAAATTGTTCGTGTTGTTGAAGCTTGCCCCTCGGGCGCTTTGACTTATGAGTTGAAATCGGCTGACGCCAAAGAAGCAGCGCCAAAAGTCAACACGGCACGGCTTTGGGAAAATGGACCCGTCGAATATCACGGCGAGTTGGAAATTGACGGTGAAGAGCCCCGACTGCGTGCCGTATTGTGCCGCTGTGGAAAATCCAAAAACAAGCCGTTTTGCGACAATGCACATCTTAAAGCAGACTTTGTTGCTACAGGTGACATCGCCACGAAAGAAGACGCTGAAGCGCTGGAAGTGCGTGATGGACCGCTGGCGATAAAGCCGATCAAAGATGGGCCGTTGATGGTATCGGGCAATTTGGAAATTGTTGCTGGCTCTGGTCGTCGCGTGGCTACAGGCAAACGCTTCGCCATGTGCCGATGCGGCGCGTCAAAGAATAAGCCATTTTGTGATGGTTCGCACAAAGACATTGGATTTGAGGCGGACTAATGTCTGACATTCAAATCACAAAAGAAGATGGCGAAACGCGGGGCCGATATGTGGCCATGGTTGATGGCGTTGAAGCGGAATTGACCTATTCGCGCATGAGCCCAAAACGTATTATCGCGGATCATACCGGCGTGCCAGACGCCCTTGCGGGCAAGGGCGTCGGTAAAGCGCTGGTGCAATATCTTGTTGATGATGCACGTGCTACAGGGACCCGCGTTGTGGTGCTTTGCCCGTTTGTCAAAGCGCAGGCCGCACGCCACCCGGAATGGTCAGACGTATTTATCTAAGCTGATTTCATCCGCCAAAGCACAGGTTGCGCCAGCATGGCGACAATTGCTGCCATCCAAAGTGTTGCGGAAATCCCGATTAGTTCGGCAATGGGGCCCGCGGCCAAGGCGCCGATTGGGATCGCCATGCCGCCTGTAAACTGGAAGGTTGCGTTGGCGCGCGCGAGTACATTTTCAGGCATTTCGCGTTGTCTCAGGCTGATCGATTGAATGACAAAAATGGTCATAAAGAAATCGCCGGCCAATTGCTGGAAGCTGAGTAGGTAGACCCCAAAGGCTGGAAATGTTGCCGCGAGCGGAATGGCGAAATTGGCCAATTGCCCGCAAATGGCTGTGCCGATCAGCGTGTTGCGCAATCCAAAACGTTCCGCGACGGGTTTAGCGGCAAGTGCGCCCAAAAATCCAGAAACGCCCCCGAGCGAGATGATGACCCCCACGAGGAACGGATCGAGCGCCAATGTGCGCAAGGCAACGATCATATATAGCGTGACATAGAAACCGCCTGCCAAAGTCATAATCACGTCGGCGACTAGAATTTTACCGACAATTGGGTGGGAGAGACACGCGCTAAACCCCTTCATGGCATCGCGCAGCAGATTGTCTTCCGCTGATTTGGGCGTGGCCTCAGGTTCGCTCTTCTTGATGAACCCCAACATGAGCGCCGACCACAGATAGGTGATCGCGTCAAAAATCAGTGCAACAGGGCCACCAAATGCTGAGGCGAGCCAGCCCGCAATGCCGGGCCCAGATGCTTCAGCAACTGCTTCTGTGGCCTCCAGCTTTGAATTGGCGTCCACCAGCTGATCCTTTTCGACCAAGCGGGGCAAGTAAGTGTTGTCAGCGATTTGAAACATCGAGGTTGCCGCGCCGACAATGGCGGCCACCAAATAAAGCTGCATCATCGACATGGCTGAAAAATGAGCGGCGATAGGTACAGACAAGATGAGCGCAGCGCGAACAAGGTCACTGGCGATCAGCAAGGGACGTTTCTTGTTACGATCAATGTAGCCACCTGCGAAAAACGCAACGATCAAACCCGGGGCGAAACTGAGGGCCGAAAGAATGGCGATCTCTGTTGCGCTGGCGTTGATTGTCGATATTGCAATGATCGGCAACACGGTGCGTGTAATGCGCGAGCCAAACGCGCTGGCAATTTGCGCCGCCCACAGTTTGACGAAGTCTTTGTTTTGTAAAACGCTCATTAAGTCTGGTCCGGTAGCGAGCGACGAGGTTGCCGCGAAAAAGGTAGGAACAGCTTTATGGACGTCGATGACGCATGTGCCAAGCGGCTATCGTGCGGCGCAGAACAAGTTTGGCGCTACGTTGTTTGATTGCAACACAAAATAGAGGCGCTCTTAACTAAAAGAGCGCCTCCAAAAGACGACTTAGAGGTTGTGGGGACGGGTCTAAGCCGATCTGTTTTGGCGGTTATCGATGAGCTTGTCGACCACGGATGGATCTGCAAGGGTTGAGATATCGCCTAAGTTTGAAAATTCGTCCTCAGCAATCTTTCTGAGGATGCGACGCATGATTTTACCTGAACGCGTTTTCGGCAAATCGGGTGCGAATTGAATAAGGTCTGGCGTTGCAATGGGGCCGATTTCTTTGCGGACCCAGTTGCGCAGCTCTTTGTGGAGATCGTCACTTGGTTCGTTGCCTGCCATCAGGGTGACATAAACATAAATGCCTTGGCCCTTAATGTCGTGCGGGTAGCCAACAACGGCTGCTTCTGAGACTTTATCGTGCGCAACAAGGGCGCTTTCGACCTCGGCGGTGCCCATGCGGTGACCAGAAACGTTCAACACATCGTCGACGCGACCGGTGATCCAGTATGCTCCATCTTCATCACGCTTACACCCATCAGAGGTGAAATATTTGCCCTTGTAGGTCGAGAAATAGGTGTCCACGAACCGTTGGTGATCGCCATAGATGGTGCGCGCTTGTGCGGGCCAGCTATCAAGAATGCAAAGATTGCCTTCAGCCGCGCCTTTCAGCACATTCCCGTCATTGTCGACCAATTGCGGCTTGATGCCGAAGAATGGAGCCGTGGCTGCACCGGGCTTCAGACCATGTGCGCCGGGTAATGGTGTGAGCATACAGCCACCGGTTTCTGTTTGCCACCAAGTGTCAACAATCGGGCTGCGGCCTTCGCCGACGACGTTGTAATACCATTCCCAGGCTTCTGGGTTGATGGGTTCGCCTGCAGTGCCGAGGAGTTTCAGCGACTTTCGACTTGTTTTTGTAACGTATTCATCACCAGCGCCCATCAAGGCGCGGATCGCCGTTGGTGCGGTGTAGAATTGATTGACTTGGTACTTGTCGATGATCTGCCAGAAACGTGATGCGTCTGGGTAGTTCGGCACGCCTTCAAACATCACTGATGTTGCACCGTTGGATAGGGGCGCATACAGCGTAAAGCTGTGGCCTGTAATCCAGCCAAGATCGGCACCACACCAGAAAATATCACCATCTTCGTAGTTGAACACAGCGCGGTGCGCGAAGTTGATGTAGGTGAGGTAACCGCCAGATGTGTGTACAACGCCTTTTGGTTGGCCGGTGGAGCCGGACGTATAGAGAATGAACAATGGATCTTCCGCATTCATCGTCTCGCAGTCGCAAAACTCATCCGCGCCAGCCGCTGCTTCATGCCACCAGACGTCTCGTCCGCCTTTCATGTTGATTTGTGCGCCGGTGTGCTCGACAACCAGCACTTTTTCGACGCCAAGTGCATGAGGCAGAGCGTCGTCAACGTTCTTTTTAAGCGGTACCGTTTTGCCGCCGCGACGACCTTCGTCTGCTGTGATGACAACCGTGCTGTCACAGTCGTTGATGCGGCCCGCCAATGCTTCCGGCGAGAAGCCTGCGAAGACAACCGAGTGCGCCGCGCCAATGCGTGCGCAGGCCAGAATAGCGTAAGTGATCTCTGGGATCATCGGCAGGTAAATCGTGACGCGATCACCCTTTTTGACGCCAAGGGATTTCAGCACATTTGCAAATCGGCAAACCCGCTCATGCAGTTGCGTGTAGGTGATGGTTTGTGATGGCTGATCGGGATGATCAGGTTCCCAATAAAATGCGACCTGATCGCCCTTTGTTTCGAGATGTCGATCGATGCAGTTGTAGGCGACGTTTAACTCGCCGTCTTCAAACCACTTGATCGATACAGGGTCAAAGCTTGTGTTTTTGATTTTGGTTGGCTCTTTGACCCAATCAATCGACTTTGCTTGCTCCGCCCAGAACCCATTCGGATCGCTGATGGAGCGTTCGTACATCTCTTGATATTTTTGCGCATCAATGAGCGCATTGTTTGCCCAATCCTCTGGCACGGGATAGATTTTACCGGACATAGTTCTCCTCTTGTCCGCAAACGCCCTTCGCGCCCACGGACCCTTCTTCAAACCAACAATGTAAAAATGGCCGGTCCCTACCGTGCCCGGTCAACTAGGGGCCGTAGCCCCTAATCAGTTCGAACTAGATCGCGAGATATTCGTGACGTAGTTCTTCGTTATCAAGTACCTCTTGAGCAGAGCCAGTGAAGGCCACTTCGCCTGTGTCCAAGATAACCGCCTTATCGGCGAGACGGAGCGCTGCGACAGCGTTCTGCTCAACGATAATGGTTGTGATCCCCAATTGCTTAATCTCTTGAAGGATCTTCTCAATCTCTTGCACAATAACAGGGGCGAGGCCTTCGTAAGGCTCGTCCAAAAGCAAGAGTTTTACATCCCGCACCAATGCTCGGCCGATGGCCAGCATTTGCTGCTCGCCGCCAGAAAGGGTCACGCCTTCCTGATTGCGACGTTCCGCGAGGCGCGGGAAGCGTTCATAAACTTGTTCGATAGCCCAACCATGGCCCGGAGCAACCTGGGCCAAGGTCAGGTTCTCTTCAACAGAGAGACCTTGGATGATGCGGCGATCTTCTGGCACCAGCTGGATGCCAGATTGAGCCGCTTCAAAGGCACGCATTTCATGCAATGGCTTGCCATCTAGCCAGATTTCACCAGCACGCAATTGCGGATCGTCGACCCGAGCGATGGCCCGCAATGTTGATGATTTGCCCGCGCCGTTTCGGCCAAGCAACGCCATGATTTCGCCGTGTGGCAAATCCATCGACACGCCTTGCACAATATAGCTTTCGCCATAGTAGGCATGGATGTCTTTCACAGAGAAGAACGGTTTATCTGCAGTAGCTTGTGTGGCGTTTTCAGTCATAGCGGCTTCCGTGTTCATAGCGTTCATTAGTGCGCTCCACCAAGATAAGCTTCTTGGACTTTAGGGTTGTTGCGCACTTCCTCCGGCGTTCCTTCAGCAATGATGCGACCTCCGGCCAATACCGAGATCTTGTCTGCCAATGAAAACACAACATGCATGTCGTGCTCAATGATGACTTTAGTCATGCCGCGCTCTTTGATCTTTTTCAAAAGATCAATTGTGGTGTTGGTGTCATGCCGTGACATGCCCGCAGTTGGCTCGTCGAGCAACAAAAGACGAGGGTGCTGCATGAGGCACATGGCCAATTCCATCCGGCGCTTGTCGCCACGCGACAGTGAGCTTGCAAACATGTCTTTGCTTGCTTTCATGCCCACATCTTCAAGCATATGCTCGGCTTCTTCACGAATTTCAACTTCATCTTCAAGCGATGAAAGGAAATTGAGTTTGAAGTCGCCATCGCGTTTCGCCAGAGCGGGGATCATCACGTTTTGCAGCACGGTGAGATCAGGGAAGATCTCAGGTGTTTGGAACACGCGGGCCACACCAACTTGGTTGATTTCGTGCGGCTGCTTGCCTGTCAGCACCTGGCCATCAAACACAACTGCGCCGCGTGTTGGGGCCAAGCGCCCCACCACAACGTTGAGCAGCGTTGATTTACCAGCACCGTTTGGGCCGATGATCGCGTGGGTTTTGCCTTCTTCAATTTGAAGGTCGATGTCACTTAGAGCGTGCAAACCACCAAAGGTTTTGTGCACATCAGCGACGTGAAGAACGATATTTTCGTTATTGGTCGTCATTTCAGTTGTCCTTTCGTGCACTTACTCTGCTGGTGCCGTGGCGGCATCGGATTTTGTTGAGGCTTTGCCATCGCCATCGTCTTTCTTTTGGAACATATCGACGATGCGGCGGTAGCCTTCCATCATGCCACCCGGCAAGAATGTCACCACAAGAACAAACACAAGACCGAGTGTCAGGTGCCAGCCTTCGCCAACAAACATTGAGGTGACTTCAACCACAAATTTCTCGATGCCTTCAGGCAAGAATGCGAACAGATTGTGAAGCACATTCTCGTTGAATGATGAGAAGATGTTTTCGAAGTACTTGATCAACCAAGCACCAACCACCGGGCCGATAAGTGTGCCCACACCACCAAGAATGGTCATAAGAACAATCTCACCAGACGCAGTCCACTGCATGCGTTCAGCACCAGCAAGTGGATCAGTTACTGCCATCAAGCCGCCAGCCAAACCAGCATACATGCCAGAGATCACAAACGCTGTTAACGTATATGGACGTGTGTTGAAGCCTGTGTAGCTCATGCGGTTTTGGTTCGACTTAATCGCGCGGAGCATCATGCCAAATGGTGACGCGAAGATACGCTGTGTGATGAAGAAACCAATGATCAAGAAGATCGCGCAGAAGTAAAAGCCTGGGATCCCGTTCATGTTGACCATGCCGAACAGGTTCGACACCGGCAGCGCCACATCAGAACCACCGCCAAATGCAGCATCGGCAATACGTGGATCATCCAACGCCAACTGTAGGCCTGTTTCACCGTAAGTTACTGGTGTCAGAACAGAGTAGGCGAGGTTGTAGGACATTTGCGCGAACGCCAAGGTCAGGATCGAGAAGTAGATGCCTGAGCGGCGAAGGCTCACATAACCAATCGCGAGGGCGAATAATCCTGCAATGATCACAGCGAAGATGAGCGCTGGGATTGGGTTCATTGAGAAAAGCTTAAATGTCCAAACCGCAGCGTAGGAACCTGCGCCCAAGAAGGCAGCGTGGCCAAAGCTTAGGTAGCCTGTAAGGCCAAAGAGGATGTTGAAGCCAATCGCCAGAATGCCAAAGATGGCAAATTTCTGCATCAAATCTGGGTATGCCGCGCCGAATGGCTGGAGCCAAATCGGCATAAGAAGCACAACAGCTGAAAAGATCAGGAATGTAATAACGTCTTTTCGAGACATAGAGAAAATCGAATTCATGATCTTAGCTCTCCATCACGCCGCGTCGACCCATAAGGCCACGAGGACGTACCAAAAGAATAACAACGGCAACCAAGTAGATGATGATTTGGTCAATGCCAGGAATGATGGCTTTCACCTCTGTCATGGACGCCAAGCTTTGAAGGATGCCGAGCAGGAAGCCCGCCGCCACCGCGCCCGGAAGTGATCCCATGCCGCCCACAACCACAACAACGAAGCTGAGAACGAGGAAATCCATGCCAAGGTGGTAATCAGGCGGCAACAATGGCGTGTACATCACACCGGCCATACCAGCGACGATCGCGGCGATGCCGAACATGGCAGTAAAGCGCTTGTCGATATCAATTCCGATCAAGCCGACCGTTTCACGGTCTGCCATGCCAGCACGGACGACCATGCCGAAGGTTGTAAATTGTAGGAAGGCAAATACGGCGCCAATGACAACGATTGAGAAGCCGAAATAAACCAAGCGCCACCACGGATAGACGATAACGTTTGGCTCCATGCCAAGGGCAGCACCAATATCGGCAGCGCCAGCGAATGCAGCAGGCATTGGCTGTGGAATTGGGTTCGCGCCAAAATAGTGCTTTACGATTTCTTGCAAAACGATGGCGAGGCCAAAGGTCACCAAAATCTGTTCAGCGTGAGGACGGCGATAGAAATGCTTGATCAGTCCGCGTTCCATTGCAACGCCGACAACCAGCATGACCGGTATGGCGAGTAATATTGATGCGGGGACCGAATAATCAACGAGCATTGTGCCGAAATCGCCAAACCACGCTTCCACGTAAGGTGTGCGAATTTCAGTTGCTGTGCCCCAAGCGGTCAAATTCTCGGTATCGAGCACAACCTGCTCAAGCGTAAGCAGCTTACGAAGGGTCACCGCGCAGAACGCACCCAACATAAACAAAGTACCGTGGGCGAAGTTCACCACACCCAAAGTACCAAAAACGAGGGTTAGCCCCAATGCGATCAACGCGTATGCGCCGCCTTTATCCAGTCCATTCAGGAACTGTAGAAAAATCGCGTCCATCTTTCCTCCCTAACGGCCTCCACCGTTAAAATACTTGTGACCAATCAGCGAATGACCGGCCAGCGACATCGGGGCAGCGGAGCCACCCCGATGAAAATTGCAATTCTTAGACTTCGTAAGGGCCGAGGTCGCCGCCAAAGATAGAGGCGTCATACTCAACCTGAGAACGAGGTACTTGCTGAACAACGTTGAGCAAGTCGAACTGTGAAGTTGGGTTGTCGTTACCACGCACAACCAAAACATCTTTAAAGCACTGGTGGTCTTCAGCGCGGTATTCAGTTGGGCCGTTGCCCATACCGTCGAACTTGTGACCTTCAAGTGCCTTAATCACTTCTACTGGGTAGAATGTGCCAGCACGCTCACATGCATCGGCGTATAGAAGCGCTTGTACGTAGCAAGTGTGTGCAGCCATTGATGGCGGAGCACCGTACTTCGCACCGAACGACTTAACGAATGCCTGTGAACCTTCGTCTTGAAGCTTCCAGTTCCAGTTTGTTGAACCAAGAATGCCTTTAATGTTGTCGCCAGCACCCTGAGCCATCAAGCGTGAGAACAATGGCACAACGATTTGGAAATCTTTGCCATTCACTTGCTTGTCGCGAAGACCAAACTGAACCGCTTGTGTGAGCGAGTTTACCATGTCACGGCCGTAGTGGTTCAAGATCAATACGTCTGCACCAGAGTTTAGAACTGGTGTGATGTATTGCGAGAAGTCACCGGCACCAACAGGTGTCTTAACGGCTTCCGCAGTCTGCCAACCCAACGCTTCTGTGGCGTTTTTCATGGATTCTTCTTGCGTCCAGCCCCAGTTATAGTCAGCTGTTAGGTGATAAGCGCGGCGCTCTGTGCCGTATTCATCTGCCAAAACAGGACCAAGTGCTGCACCTGACATGTAGGCGTTAAAGAAGTGCCTAAAGCCATAACGACGCTTGTCTTTACCTGTTGTGTCATTTGAGTGGGTCAAGCCAGCCATAAAGATGGTGCCCATTTCCTGACAGAGGCTTTGCACTGCAACAGCCACACCAGATGAAGAGCCACCAGTGATCATCAATGCGCCGTCTTTTTCGATCATGCGTTTCGCAGATGCACGTGCAGCGTCAGATTTTGTTTGAGTATCACCGGTTACGTAGGCAACTTTTTTGCCCAAGATGCCGTTACCTTTAAGGTTAGATGGCTGCATTGTGTTGAGCATGCCACCGTCGCCTTCACCATTTAGGTGTTCAACAGCGAGTTCGTAAGCGCGCAATTCATCTGCGCCCTCATCAGCATACGGGCCAGTTTGTGGCACGTTGAAGCCAAGAGTAACCGTGTCGCCTGTCGGCTTGTTGCGGTATTCCTGACCAAAAGCTGAGCTTGTTAGAATTGTAGGCGCTACACCAGCTGTTACCAGACCGGCTGCTGCACCTTTGAGAACCTTACGACGGCTAGGACCGTCTTTACGTTCACTCATCAATCTCCTCCTTTTTGGGTAGATGGGTGCCGAAAGTCGGCGTTCCCCCATCGCCTGCTATTTTAGGGTGTGAATGAAAACTTAATCAATAGGTCATTGTAATATAACGATAATTTTGTAAAAACTGAAACACATCACACAAAAAACTTGTAAAAATATTTACAATCGATAGTGTGAGTTGCGGTCGTTACAAGGGGGTGAGTATGCGTTCGCCAATTGGACTTAAGATACGCAACTTGAGGAAATCACTAGATTTCTCGCAATCAGGATTTGCGAAGCAAGTGGGCATCTCGCCGTCTTATCTCAATCTCATTGAAGCGAATAAGCGCGACGTTGGTGGCACTTTGTTGCAGCGCATCGCCGCGAATTTGAATGTTGAGTTAGACTTATTAACAGGTGATCGCGAGCAGCGTTTGATCAACGACGTTGAAGAATTGTTCGCGGACCCCTTATTGGAATCACTTAACCTTGGTCCAGAAGATGCGCGCAACTTGGTGGCAACCAACCCTGATGCGGCGATGGCACTTTATAAAATTTATCGCGGCTTTTTAGATGCGCGCGCGCAGGCTGTCGCCATGAGCAACCGGCTGCAATCTGATCCCTTATTCTCGGAACTGTTGCACCAAATGCTGTCGCAGATTACCGCGGTGCGATCTGCTGCAGAAATTTTGGAAGATGTTCCTGATTTGGAAGCTGAACAACGGCAGCGGTTTCACAATTCTGTTTCGCGCGAAGCGCGCGCATTGTCCGATGTGGCGCAAACGCTGATCGGGGAATTTGAGCGCGAAACGGTTGCGCACCATTCTGTCACCCCGATGCGTGAGGTTGATGACCTCATTATTGATGAGCAAAACTTCTTCCCAGACTTGGAAGCTACCAGTGAAAGTTTGCGCAACGAGGTGCTGCAGTTTGGTGGCTTTGGCGAGGTCAGTCTTGAACGTGCGCTGCTGCAAAAATTCTCGGTAAAGGTTGAGCGCGCGGCGGAGCAATGGAACCAAGAAGGCGCGGTGCTTGGCCAGTTTTGGTTTGATCAGACGCAAAACACAATGCGCTTTCAGGGCAATTGTACCATGTCGACCCGGCAGTTCCAGTTGGCGAGATTGTATGGTGAGCTTTCCGCAGAGGAAACCTTATCAAAACTGACCAATGACCGGCGGCTAACATCGCATAATTCGCGTCGCTTGGTTTACCGTGCTTTGGGGTCATATTTGGCCGGTGCGATTTGCTTGCCCTACGCGCAGTTTTTGGCTGATGCGCAGCAAAGCCGATATGACATTGATTTCTTGGCGCAAAAATATACGGCGAGTTTTGAACAAGTTGCTCACCGCCTTGTGACGCTTAAAGCGCCGGAGAATAAGGGAATTCCCTTTGGCTTTTTACGGTCCGATCCGGCTGGTCGGCTGACCAAACAGTTTCCATTGCCGGGCCTCCAATTGCCAAATGCTGGTCATGCTTGTCCAAAATGGGCAATTTACGGCGCGTTTCGGCGGCCGAACGAAGTTGTGCGGCAGGGGGTAACCTACCCAGATGGATCGCGATATCTGTTTATTGCAAAGTCTTCCTCGAAACGGGCCGCTGCTTATGCGCAGGTGCCGTTTTACACCTCCGTGATGCTGGCGTGCGACATCTTACATGCGGACAAGACTGTTTATGGTGAGGGATTGGCGCTGGGGAACGCAGAGTTGGATGTGCCGGTGGGGCCGACTTGCCATATGTGCATCCGGCGTGATTGTGAAATGCGGCAGGAGGAACTTCTGGCGAGCGTTGATTCAGCTCACGAAGTGCGCACGCCATTGGTTGCCCGAAAGTTCGATATTGGCGACGACGCGGAAATGTCATAAAATAGCAATTGTCGTTGTTGGCGAGAGGGGCTGATGCCGGCAAACGGGAGGAAAATGCGTGTCTATAGACATTTTAGTCGTCGAGGATGAACCGAGCATCCTTGATTCGCTGGACTTTATTCTCAATCGAGCAGGGTGGAATATTAAAGCTGTGACGGACGGCGAGGCTGCAATTCAGGCTGTCGCAGAACATCGTCCTAAGGTTTTGGTGCTCGATGTTATGTTGCCGAAAAAGTCTGGCTTTGAAGTTCTCAAACATTTGCGCTCACAAGCGCAGACCCGAGATCTGCCTATTTTATTGCTGACCGCTAAGGGGCAACAGCAAGACCGCAAAACTGCGGAAGAACTCGGCGCGAGCGGTTTTGTGACCAAGCCTTATTCCAACAGCGAAGTCGTGGACGCAGTGCGCCAGTTAATGGAGCAGGCCGCGGCCTGATTTGTAGATGGCAGGGCGCAAGAGAAGCGAAGGATTTGCGTTTTTTATGCCGGTGGTCGGCGCAATGCTCGTGATGCCGCCCTTGGTTTTGCTGTTTGACGTCCAGGTTGATGTTTTCGGTGTGCCGTTGATCGTTGCCTATCTGTTTGGCACATGGCTTGCGCTTATTGTGGCCTCTTTTGTGTTGCGCAAACGCTTGCCCAATGGTGACGGGGACGAATTGCAGATGGCCGACGACAAGGAAACTAGGTCGTGATTAGCGCTAATCTGGTTATCTTAATTGCGGTTTCCTATGTCATTTTGCTGTTTGCGCTCGCCTATTTTTCTGAACGATGGGCGGAGGGCGATCAGGGCAAGTTTTTGCGTTCGCCTTTGATCTATACGCTGGCTATTTCTGTTTATTGTACCAGTTGGACCTTTTATGGTGCCGTTGGCTCCGCCGCGCGCAACGGGCTCGAGTTCTTTGCGATTTATCTTGGACCCACGCTTGTATTTGTGGGGTGGTGGTTTGGCCTGCGCAAACTTGTGCGGATTGGTCAAAACCAACGTATCACCTCTGTTGCCGACTTAATCTCATCGCGCTTTGGTAAGTCTAACCGGCTTGCGGTACTCGTCACATTGATCGCGGTGCTTGGCACAACGCCCTATATTGCGTTGCAGCTTAAGGCGATCACCACGAGCCTATTTGTAATCTCCACGGATAGCCTGATCGCCGCAGAAGGCGACCGAGCGAACGACAACCGTTTGGCGCTCGGTGTGGCGGCTGGGATGGCGCTATTTACGATCCTTTTCGGCACGCGAAATGTTGATGCGAAAGAGCAGCATCATGGCGTGGTTGCAGCGATTGCGTTTGAAGCCATTGTAAAGCTGATTGCGCTTTTGAGCGTTGGGTTTTTTGTGGTTTTTGGCATTGGCGGGGGATTTGGCGAGATCTTTGCGAAGGCCGAAAGTGCCGGCGTGATGCTGCACGAAAATGGCGGGTTTGGTACGCGCTGGGTTACGATTGTTGTCTTGTCGGCAGCGGCGATCATTTGTTTGCCGCGTCAATTTCAAGTCACCGTAGTTGAAGCGCCGAATGAAAATCACTTGCGCACCGCAAGCTGGGCGTTTCCGCTTTACCTGCTCGGGATGAGCGTTTTCACTTTGCCAATTGCGATTGTGGGTTTGAATTTGCTGCCTGCTGGCAGTGATCCCGACATGTTTGTTCTGACCTTGCCGCTTGCCTACAACCAAGAGGCGTTGGCCCTGTTTGCCTTCATCGGTGGGTTCTCGTCTGCCACTTCAATGATCATCATCGCGTCGATTGCCCTCTCGATCATGGTCTCCAACCACATTGTGATGCCCATCGCGTTACGGATGCGATTGGGGCAATCCGAAGAGGATGGGCAGGGCGTGACCAACCTCGTTCTTAACAGTCGACGCTTTTCGATCTGCGCGGTTCTGGCGCTCGGGTTTTTGTATTTCTGGTTGACCAATGGCTCCGGTGCACTGGCTCTGATTGGTTTGATTTCATTTGCTGGTGTCGCACAATTTTTGCCGGCAATTGTCGCGGCGCTTTATTGGCGCGACGCCACGTCTAAAGGCGCTGGCGTTGGTTTAGCGGCAGGATTTGCAGTTTGGGCGTACACATTGTTTCTGCCGAGTTTTCACGAAACAAGCATCTGGGTTGCGGATTGGGTGGCGAACGGTCCTTAAGGAATTGGGTTTTTAAAGCCTCAATCCTTGTTTGGACTTGAAGGTATCGATCCGCTTGTTCATTCCGTTTTTTGGAGCCTATTGGCCAATATCGGCTTGATGGTTTTTGTGTCGCTATCCACAAACCAATCTGCGCTGGAGCGTATTCAAAGCACATTGTTTGTAGATGCGTTTCGCCGTATGCCGGGCACAGAAACACGGTTTATACGTTCATCTGCGGCGGCCAATGATTTGTTCTTTGTGGCGCAACGTGTGTTGGGCGCGGAGCGCGCGACGCAGGTTTTTGATGATTATCTGCAACGGGAACAGGGCGCACGTAGTCAATTTGAGCCGACCCCTGAGTTTATCTCTTACCTCGAAAAAGAATTGGCGGGATCGATTGGTGCGGCGTCGG